>JBGVQR010000048.1:0-28168 GCA_045127605.1 Candidatus Limimorpha sp.
ATAGCTACGTGTTTAGCAAAGAGCTCAGCATTGAAACGAGCCTTGTCTGTGAAAGGATGTTCAACATAACTATAGAGATTCATAGCGAGAAGACGGCAGCTGTCGTAAGCACACAAAGGAATCTCACCGCAAGGGTTTGTACTCAATGTCTTGAAGCCGAGGTCAGCGTAGCAATCTGGAATAGACTCGCGTGTGATGGTATCCCAGAAGAGAACGCCAGGTTCGGCTGACTGCCATGCGTTGTGGATAATCTTATCCCACAATCTCTTAGCGTCTATCTCTTTTGTATATAAAGGATTCTCTGAATCGACAGGATATTTCTGTACGAAAGGCTTGCCTTCTTTGACAGCTTTCATGAAGTCATCGCTGATACGGACGGATACGTTGGCATTTGTGATGCGGCCTTGTTCCATCTTAGAGTCGATGAAACTTTCTGAGTCAGGGTGGTTGATGCTGATGCTCATCATCAATGCGCCACGACGACCGTCTTGAGCTACTTCTTTTGTCGAGTTAGAATAACGTTCCATGAAAGGAACAACACCTGTTGAAGTAAGAGCGCAGTTCTTAACAGGGCTGCCAGCAGGACGGATATGAGAGAGGTCGTGACCAACGCCGCCGCGACGTTTCATGAGCTGGACTTGTTCCTGGTCAATCTTCATGATAGCGCCGTATGAGTCAGACTGTCCGTTAGTGCCGATGACGAAACAATTCGACAAAGAAGAAATCTGGAAGTCGTTTCCAATACCAGCCATAGGACTGCCTTGTGGGACGATATATCTGAAGTCTTTGAGAACTTCAAATACCTCTTCCTCTGTCATAGGATTAGGATATCTTTTTTCGATACGTGCTATCTCAGAAGCAATACGATGGTGCATATCGTCAGGAGTGAGCTCGAAGATATTGCCATCGCTGTCCTTCAATGCGTATTTATTCATCCAGACATCGGCTGCTAATTGGTCGCCATTGAAATATTTTATGGTAGCCTCTTTGACTTCCTCAACAGAATATATTTTATACTCTTTGTTTTCCATTTTGTCAGAATTATTTTCAGTTTTGTTATCAAAATTTTTTTCTTCAGAAATTAAATTTTCTTTCTCATCTACCAAAATCTTTTCGTTAAATTTTTCAACAACAGAATTATCTTCAAATTCTATCACCGAAAACAAATCTTGTGTTTTGTTAACTTTCTTACTCATTACTTAAGTGTTGATTTTAAATAGATTAGATATTATAAAAATTAAATCCCCGCTCGAATTTTGCGTTTGCTAAATTATAAAAAAGATATATCATACACAAATAAATAACCAAAGATTTTTTATTTTTTTCCAACAAAATTTTGTTGATATTAATCAAAAATTTTTATCAAGAAAATTTAATTTCATTTCGATTTTTTTCTTAAAATAGCGAAATTTTAAACGATAAAAAACTATGCTAAATATCAAATGTTTTTGCTTCAATCCAATATGCGTTAACACTTACGTGATATACAACGAGTCAAAAGATTGCGTCATCGTGGATGCTGGAAACTGTAACCTCAGAGAGGATAACACCTTATTTGATTTCATCGAAAAGAACCAGCTGAAACCAATCATGATTCTAAACACTCACGCTCATTTCGACCATATCTTGGGTAATTATTCTGTTGCGAAAAAATACGACATACCGTTAGCCTCACATCCTGACGGCTATGAATATTTCAAGAACGCTCATTCTTATGCTTTCTCCTTCGGCATGGATTACGACAAGAACAAGACTCTCTATCCGACTATCGAATTATACGAAGGACAGATAATAAAAATCGGCGACGACGAGCTGGAAGTCATACACACTCCAGGCCACGCCAAAGGCTGCTGCTGTTTCTATTGTGAAGAACAGGATTTCCTCATCACCGGCGACACCTTGTTCTGCCGCGGCATCGGTCGCACCGACCTCCCTGGCGGTTCTTATAGTCAAATCGTCGAAAGTATAAAATACAAACTCTACGAACTCCCCGACGAGACAATCTGCTACTGCGGTCATGGACCCGAAACCACAATCGGTGACGAGAAACACTTTGGATGTGTCATATAATAAAAAATAAAGGACTGCCTTTAAAGCAGTCCTTTTTTTATTATATGATACCTGGAATTCTCATCCATTCTTTTCCTTCAGCGCAGCAGGCTTCAACTTCTGCTACAGTCTTTGGTATCGGACGACCGAGGACTCTGTTGCCTTCTGCTGTGATTAACAAGTCGTCTTCGATTCTGATTCCACCGAAGTCTTTGAATGTCTCGACTTTATCGTAGTTGATAAATTCTTTGTGTTTGCCCTCTGCCTTCCAGATGTCAATCAATGTTGGGATGAAGTAGATACCTGGCTCGTCAGTGACCACCATACCTGGTTTCAAGAACTTACCGAAACGTAATCCTCTGAAGCCTTCTTGTGTTGCGCGTGGAGTCTCTGCATCGTAACCGACATTATTTTCGCCGAGGCCTTCCATATCGTGAACATCCATACCGAGAGCATGGCCTAAGCCGTGAGGCATGAATAAATAATGTGCGCCTACAGCCAAAGCATCGTCGACATTACCTTTCATCAAGCCTATTGCGTTCAAGCCTTCGATGATGGTACGCACTGCCAAAGTGTGCATGTCGAAATATCTTATGCCTGGACGTGTGTTGTTGATGACAGCCATGTTAGACTTCAACACAATATTATATATATCACTTTGACGTGAGTTGAACTTACCGCCTACAGGGATAGTACGAGTGAAGTCGGATGCGTAGTAGTTCTTTGTCTCAGCACCTGCGTCACAGACCATCATTCTGCCTTCTTGGAGTATGCCATTATGATTGTGGTTGTGGAGTGTCTGACCATCCATACTTAAAATCACTGGGAAAGAAACGCCATAGCCGTTTGATATAGCGACGCCTTCAACAGCGCCAGCAATCTCTTGTTCGATGACGCCTGGCTTACACATCTTCATCGCGGTGGTATGCATGAAGTAAGCTGTGTTAGCTGCTTTTTCCATGTCTTCGATTTCAACATCAGATTTAATCTCACGAAGTTTGACGACTTCTTGGATAAGCTCTTGGCTTACATATTTTGAAAGGCTGTCGATATCTGTGTTGAACCATTTAGCGAGTTTTATTTTCATGTCGCCACGGTAAGGAGGTAGCATGTGAATCTGTCTTCCTTTAGCAACTGCATCACGGAGGTATTCACCGAAACCGTTGATGTCGCGTGTTTGTTTCACAGCAATCATCTCGCCTTGTTCTGTGAGAGAAGGGAGATTGCCGCACCAGATGATATCATCTATTGTTATTTCTCTACCGAAAAGAATTTCTTCGCCAGATTCGAAGTCAACCACACCGACCAAGTCAGGAGTGTCGAGGCCGAAGAAATAAGCGAAGTTGCTATCTTGATGATAGCGGTAAGTGTTGTCAGGATAATTGAGAGAAGCCTCGTCGTTAGCAGGGAAGAATGCTATACCTTTGAGACCTGATTTTAATAAAGCGGCGCGACGGCCAGCGAAAACTTCTTTTGAAAACATAGTATTTATTTTTTTTGGACAACAGACAACGGACAACAGTCAACAGTCTTCATCCACATTTATTAATCTTTTTTAAACCAACAGCTAATAGCCAGTAGCTAACAGCCAATAGTCTTTTTTCATTGCAACAAAGATAATGATTTTTGTTGGAAAAATTATCTTTTTGAATTAATAAAATGTTATATTTGCAAAGCTTATTCGCGTCATTTTTTGAAGAGAATAAGATGCATAATCACGTCATAAAACAAAATAATATGAAAGCAACTTGGATATGGCAGCATAAAAATTGGCCTAAATTCTACTGGGATGATAGTAAAATAATTACTTTATTATCACGAGTCAGGATGTTACAAGGAAAGTTATTAGGCGAACTAAACACATTTGGTTTTGAATTACAGAATAACGCTTCATTAGAAATAATAACCACTGACGTGATTAGCTCATCAGAGATTGAAGGCATTATACTAGACCCTGCAAGAGTTAGATCGTCAGTTGCTTCACGTTTAGGATTGAGCACCCAAGGACTTCCATCTCCCGACCATTACACAGAAGGCGTTGTTCAGGTAATGATGGATGCGATAAAGAATTATAATGAAGCTTTGACAAAAGAACGACTTTGCAACTGGCATGCTGCACTTTTCCCTACAGGAAGAAGCGGAATGTATAAAATATCTGTCGCTGAATATAGACAAGGCGAAGAGCCTATGCAGATTGTATCTGGAGCAATGGGACATGAAAAAGTTCATTACGAAGCCCCTTCATCTTCTGATATTCCTCACGAAATGGATTTATTTTTGGAATGGATAAACAAACCTTGCGATATCGACCCGGTAATAAAAGCAGCAATCGCACATTTGTGGTTTGTCGCAATACATCCTTTTGATGACGGGAACGGAAGGCTCACACGTACCATTACAGATATGATGCTCTCCAGATCTGACGGACAAAGATTACGTTTCTATAGTATGTCTGCTGAAATAATGAGAAAACGTAATTCTTATTACGAAATATTACAAAAGACAACGACGGGAGATTTATGTATCACCGATTGGTTATTATGGTTTTTTGAAACAATGGAAAGTGCCATCATTCGTTCTTACGACACACTTTTGAAGATAAGACAGAAAGCTATTTTCTGGCAGAATAACAGCGAAGTCACTTTTAACGAAAGACAAGTTAAGATTTTAAATCGACTGCTTGATGGTTTTGAAGGAAAACTCACGACATCAAAATACGCTAAGATTTGTCACACTTCACAAGCTACAGCATTGCGCGACATTCAAGATTTACTTGAACGCGACATCCTTGTCAAAACCGAAAGCGGCGGCAGAAGCTCAGGTTATGAGATAAAGTAATTCATATACAATATAGAGACGCATCAACGACACCTTATCTATTTCATCGGTGTCGTCGACACGTCTCTACATTAATTTTCAATTTTCAATTTTCAACTTTCAATTTTCAATTCGTCAAAACTCCCATTTAACGCCGAGGCATGGATTGACATAGAATTTTTTGCATTGGCTCAAACCACTGAAGTTATACGACATCTCAACCTCACCGCCGATATTGAAGTTCGGACAGTTGAAGAATTGTCCTACGTTATACCAAATCTGTGGTTCTGTGATGAAACTGAATTGTGTCACTGTAAGTGGCGGCAAAGTATATGTCCAAACATTTTCTTCCCACCATAAATCAGCGAAACCGCAGAATCTCAAACCTTTCACATTGAAGATGTCTTGCATTCCCCAAACGATAGAGAATTGCAATGGAATCATCTGTTCTTTATGAGAGATGGTTTTGTACAACGCATAAACCGTCAAAGTGTTTCTGTAATCTTCTGAGTGGAAGAGATATTCAGCGCCGAACATCCATGCATTATTGATGTTGTAACCAAAACCTCCTGGAATAACGCCTAAACCTCCAGTATATTCAACATGTGCGCTTAAATTCTTCAATTTGCTGTCTTGCCAGAAATTCAAAGCTCTTTCGATTTCCATATAAGTTCCCATCATGCCATAGTTGTTAGGATGGTTTTTCCCGTTATGATAGAAATCTGCGAAGAAGAATGTGCCGCCCCATTTGTCGGCTTTGTACATTTCAAATGTTGTTGTAATGTATTGGCGTTCTTCGCCAAAGTCGTACATAACTTGAAGGTTTTGTGCTTTTGAAGCAAAACCCAATCCCATGAAAATCATGAGAACCAAAATTGATAATGTCTTTTTCATGTTGTTTATTTTTTAATGGTTAATTATCTTAAGTCAACGGACAACAGACTACAGTCAACAGTCTTTGTCCAAATTTATTAATTTTAAATTCACTTTCCTTGAGACGCAGCAATTACATATTGTTAATTTTTATTGTGTAACAGATACGTCTCTACATTAATTATGCATTATGCATTATGAATTATGAATTACACATTAAACTCTCAATCTCATCAACTTCAATAGGAAGTCCTTCGAAGAGATTAATTGGTTCGCCTTCTGTGATGAGAAGGTCGTTTTCGATTCTGATGCCAATACCTTCTTCTCTGATGTAGATTCCTGGCTCGCAGGTGAGTATCATTCCTGCTTTGAAAGGCTCGAACTTATCGACGCTGTCGTGTACGTCGAGGCCGATATGATGCGCCATTCCGTGCATGAGATATTTTCTGTACAAAGGAAAATCAGGGTCTTGGTTAGCGACATCTTCAGCGGTAAAGAGACCGAGTTTTATCATCTCTTCTTCCATCAGTTTATAAGTCGTTCTGTTTATCTCGTCGATGGTTCCGCCTACCTTATATAATTTAGTGATTTCCTTCATGACGCGAAGCACTGCGTTGTAACAGTCTTTCTGTCTCTCAGTAAATTTTCCATTGATAGGAATGGTGCGGCTCAAGTCGGAGGAATAGTTTTTATATTCGCAACCGATGTCGAAGAGAATCAAGTCGCCGTCTTTCAAGATTTTGTTATTTGCTGAGTAATGGAGACAGCAGGCATTTTTACCAGCAGCTACTATTGGATAATAGGCGTGGCCGTTTGCTCCGTTATATTTAAAGATATATTCTATCTCAGCCTGAATCTGATATTCATAAACATCAGGTCTCACGGTTTTAAGGCAGCGACGGAAAGCCTCTGCTGTGATGTCGCAAGCTTGTTTAGTCACCTCGATTTCTTCTTGCGACTTAATCATACGCTGCTTATTTAATATAGGTGCAGTGCGTTCAAATTTATGCAGAGGGAACTTCGCTTTTATCTCTTCGATGAAACGCTGCTGTATTGTCTTCACCTTACATTCATAACGTGGATATTCGAAAGTGTTGAGATAGATGGTCTCGCAAGAAAGAGCTATATCTTGAAGCACGCCTTCGAAGCTATCGGAATACATCACGTTGGTAGCGCCAGATATCTCTGCAGCTTCTTTAGAGTCAATCATCTCGCCGCGCCATATCACCTTGTTTTCGCTATAAGGCTCCACGAAGAGAATCTCGCGCATAGCAGGATTTGGATGACTTGGACATAAAATAAGATATGCGCAGTCGCGGTCGATGCCAGTGAGATAGAAGAAATCAGATTGCTGGCGATAAGGATAGAACTGGTCGCCGTTACGAGGCATCTCCTCATTGGCACAGAACACCGCCATTGATTTTTCAGGAAGCTTCTCTGCGAAATTCTTTCTGTTATTTATAAAAAGGTTTTTATCAATATTATTGTTATTCATATACATTTATATTTGAATGAAGTTGATATTTTCGATTCTCAAAGATATGAATTAATTATTTAATAAAGATGTAAAATAAAAAAGACTAAAGAGAATCCCTTTAGTCTTTAATACTTAGCCATTAGTCATTACAAAATCTTGAAGCCCAATGTCACTGTGAAGATATTTTGTTTAGTATTGTCTCCGATTTCTATCTCAGGAAGTCCTGGAACTTCAATCTCATCATCAAAAGTTTCTGTCAAACCGAAACTATAGTTGATATCCAAAGTAAGTTTCCAAATGTCGACACCGAGGTTAAGAGCAGCACCCATTGTCATGTCTTCAGCTACACTTTCGTTTAGGTATGGTAAATTTTCACCATTGACAGAATATTCAGTCTCACCTACTGCAAAGTAAAAAACAGGACCAGCAGTAGCTCTCATTTTAATGAGTGGTATATCAATAAACTGACCACCTATCATAATTGGCAATGCGAAATTACTTTGGCTGATTGAGATTGTTGGATTTGGAACAATATTATCAAGGCCCCAGTCATTACCAAATGGTTTAACTTCAAACATCTTACCTGATTTATAGTACAATAATTCTGGCTGAATCACAACATTCTTTACTGTAAGACGAGCGAATACACCGAATGCCATATTGCCTTTGAATTCAGATTTAACAACATCTTTATTAGTTGACAACTTTGTAGTTTGATAACCTACTTTTGGACCGAATGTAATAGGAGAAATTTGCGCATTAGCAATTGTTGCTATAAAAAGCGCAGCAAATAAAAATAATGCTTTTTTCATAGTTTTCATTTTTTAAAATTTTAACAAAGATAGAGAAAAAAATTGTAATTTCGTACTTTGAAAATAAATTAAAAAAAATGAAAAAAATATTATTAGTAATAGCTTTTACTATTATAATGTCAATCAATGGTTTTGCACAATACAAACCATTTCAGTTTGGATTAAAAATAGAACCTAGCATAGGATGGGCTAAACTTAATTCAGAGATTGATAACAAAACAAAGATGAACTTCAGCTGGGGTTTTGTTGGCAATTTTTATTTTGTGGAAAACTACGGATTGTCAACTGGATTCAACGTCAGGTTCATGAACAACGAATTCAAGTTCTCTACAATGAAAAATGACGTTATTGTCCGTACAATAAAAAACCAATACCTTGAAATACCTTTAGGTCTGACCATGCGCACCGAAAAAATTGGCGACCTAAGAATATTAGGCAACATAAGCTACGGATTAGGATTCTTAATGAATTCTGAAGAAAAAATTTACAACGTCATGAACGAACAAGAAATCGTCATAGCGACAGAATACAGCAAGATGCGCCATGCACTCATCGTGAAATTAGGCATCGAATATTATGTTCATAAGTCGAGCTGCATCACAACAGCTTTGGTGTTTAACAATAATTTCGTCAATATTTCTAAAGACGAGCAACATCGTCTGTTGTTAAACAATTTATGTTTAGAAATCGGTTTCATGTTTTAATTTTTGAAAAATGAAAATAACATTAGCCCAGATAAATCTAATCGTCGGCGACATCGACGGCAACAAAGAAAAGATTATAGCCGCTGCTCAACAAGCTAAAGACTCCTCATTAATGGTGTTCTCGGAATTATCATTATGCGGCTATCCTCCATATAACTTATTAGGCTACTCCGACTTCATCGCTCGCTGCGAGAAAGCCATCGACGAAATCGCAGAACGTTGCAAAGACATACCTTTATTAATAGGTGCGCCAGTGAGAAACACCTCCGGCAAAGGCAAGACTCTCTTCAACGCTGCCATCTTCTTACATCAGGGCAAACGTCAGATTTTCAAAAAGAAAAACGTCACAACTTATTTCGAACCAGCAGACGAAAACAAAATTCTACAACTCGGCTGCATGAAAGTTGCAGTCACCATTGGAGAAGACCTTTATAATATCAGCGATGACGAGTTTCTCATGACAAACCGCATCGACGATTTTGAAGAGAAACCAGAGATCATCGTCAACCTCGCTGCCGACAGATTCGATTATCAGCGTGCTGCCAAGAGAAGAGAAATCCTACGCATGACAGCGTTAAAACACGAAATACCATTAATCTACGTCAACCAAATAGGAGGCAATGCAAACCTCATTTACGATGGCGGCTCTATGGTGTTCGGATATAACGGCTACGTCGTCAAGAGTCTTCCTTTCTTTAAAGAAGAAGTAACGACATTCGACTGCGAGCTTTTCATCTCTATGAAGAAAGAAGACGAGCAAGTCATACCATCCAAGATGGAACTCATACACGACGCTCTCGTCCTCGGCATCCGTGACTTCTTCAACAAACAAGGCTTCAAGAAAGCGGTGTTAGGATTATCGGGAGGACTAGACTCAGCACTGGTGATAGCACTAGCGGCCAAAGCATTAGGACCAGAAAACGTATTAGGCATCTTGATGCCATCGCAATATTCCACCGACCATTCCGTCAGCGACGCCATCGCATCAGCAGAAAACCTCGGATGTCCTTATCATATCGTGCCTATCAAGACAGCCTTCGACGCTTTTGAAGAGACATTGAAGCCAATATTCAAAGACATGCCTTTCGACGTCACAGAAGAGAACCTACAGGCAAGAAGCCGCGGTGTCATCGTGATGGCAATCTCAAATAAATTCGGCAACATCTTGTTAAATACAAGTAATAAAAGCGAAGCTGCAGTCGGCTACGGAACACTCTACGGCGACCTCTGCGGAAGCCTCTCCGTCATCGGCGACCTATACAAGACCGAAGCCTTTGAACTCTGTCGCTACATCAACCGCGACAAGGAGATAGTGCCTTGGCACACCATCAACAAACCGCCATCAGCAGAGCTGCGTCCTGGTCAGCAAGATACAGATAGTCTGCCAGATTATCCAGTCTTGGACGCTATCCTTTATCAATATATCGAGTGTTCGAAGAGCGCGGAAGAAATCATAGCACAAGGCTTCGACGAGGCTATCGTGAACAAAACAGTGAGAATGGTCTATCGCAACGACTTCAAGCGATTCCAGATAGCTCCTGTCTTGGCTATCTCACCTAAACCTTTTGCAATGAGAGAAATGCCTATCGTTAAAAAATAATAGAGTGGCACATTATAGAATTCATAACGCGGAAGAAGACCAACGCAAGCGTGACGAGCGTTACGCCCTGATGACACAGTCGCCTGTCAAGAAGCTAGTGCTTAAGATGTCGGGACCGACTATCATCAGCATGCTTGTGACGTCTTTCTACAACATCATCGACGCAGCCTTCGTGGGACATATCAGCACTGAGGCAACAGCAGCCGTCGGCGTGTCGTTCGCGTATATGACATTCATCAACGCCATAGGATTCTTCTTCGGACACGGCTCCGGCAACTTCATCTCGCAGGCTCTGGGAGCGCGTAACTATTCCGATGCTGAGAAGATGGCAGCCACTGGATTCCTGTCGCCTTTTATCTTCGGTGTAATATCAGGATTGTTAGGACTGATATTTTTAACGCCATTGTCGCGAGCCATAGGCGCTACACCCGATATAATATCGCAATCTAACGACTACCTGTTCTATATCCTGATAGGGACGCCTTTCATGATGTCGGCACTGTCGCTGAACAACCAGCTGCGACTGCAAGGCAACGCACGTTACGCCATGATAGGGATAACATCGGGAGCAGTGCTAAACATCATACTCGACGCTGTCTTCATCCTAATATTCGACATGGGAGTGACAGGAGTTTCGCAGGCGACACTCATAAGCCAAATCGTCAGCTGGATAATACTGCTGACAGGCACCCGCATGGGAGGCAACGTCCACATCAAACTGAGAAACTTCTCTCCTACCTTAGAACATTACAAACAGATATTAGACGGCGGGCTTCCATCATTATGCCGTCAGGTATTGGCATGTACTTCTACCATATGCCTCAACCACGCAGCCGCGATATACGCCGCTCCTGGACATGAAGCATCTACCATCGCGGCTTTCTCAATAGTGTCGAGATGTATGATGTTCGCCTTCTCCATTGTTCTCGGCATCGGACAAGGATTCCAGCCGATATGCGGCTTCAACTACGGAGCCAAGCTCTACGACAGAGTGAGAGAGTCGTACACTTTCACCATGAGCATCATGACATTATTCCTGCTCTTCTCTGGAACATTAGGATTTATCTTCGCACCAGATATCATCAGCTTCTTCAGAAGCGAAGACAGCGAACTCATCGCCATAGGAACAAGAGTGCTGAGATGGCAATGTATCTCCTTCCCTCTCATAGGACTATCAACATCGACGAATATGCTGCTGCAGACATTGAGAAAGACATGGCCAGCCACAATATTATCCATGTGCCGTCAAGGAATATTCTTCCTTCCAATATTATACATCGCACCATTATTCCTTGGATTGCAAGGCGTTGAGATGACACAAGCCTTGGCAGACGTATGCACTTTCTTGTTAGCAATACCGATGGCGGTGAAAGTCTATAAGTCACTGAGTTGCTAAGTTACTAAGTTGCTGAGTTATTAAAGTAATAAAAATAATTCCCAACTCCTAACTCCTAATTCCTAACTCCTAACTCCTAACTAAAAAAAACTTATTGTCTTGTAGTCTTGTAGTCTTGTTGACTTTTTTCTTATATTTGCAAGTTTAATAGAATTTAAGAAAAATCAACATATTATGTTAAGCGAACAAGAACAAATAAGAAGGAACTCATTAAACGAGTTATACAAATTAGGCATCAATCCTTATCCACAGGCAGCTTACGAAGTCAATGTCAACACAGCACAAATAGCTGGAGAATTTGATGACAACGACTTATCAAAATTCGAGAACGTCAGCATCGGCGGTCGTATCATGAGCCGTCGTATCATGGGCGCAGCTTCATTCTGCGAGCTTCAAGACGCTCACGGCCGCGTACAAATCTACATCAAACGTGACGAAATCTGCCCTGGCGAAGATAAGACATTATACAACGTGGTTTTCAAACGTCTCCTCGACATCGGCGACTTCATCGGCGTTAAAGGTTTCGTCTTCCGCACACAAGCTGGCGAAGTATCTATCCACGTAAAAGAATTGACAGTGCTCAGCAAGTCATTGCGTCCACTCCCAATCGTAAAAGAAAAAGACGGCGTCATCTATGATGCTTTCACCGACCCAGAACAACGCTATCGTATGCGTTACGTCGACTTAGTCGTTAATGAAAATGTGAAGAATATCTTCATCGCTCGTACTAAGATCATCAACTCAATGCGTAACTTCTTCAACGAAAGCGGCTACCTCGAAGTAGAAACTCCAATCTTACAATCAATCCCTGGCGGCGCAACAGCACGTCCTTTCATCACACACCACAACGCTCTCGACATCCCTATGTATATGCGTATCGCTAACGAGCTTTACCTCAAACGTCTTATCGTTGGCGGCTTCGATGGCGTGTATGAGTTCTCACGTAACTTCCGCAACGAAGGCATGGACCGCACTCACAACCCTGAGTTCACATGTATGGAAATCTATGTCGCTTACAAAGACTACATCTGGATGATGGACTTCACAGAAAGAATGATTGAACGCGTCGTGACAGAAGTATTCGGCACTGACACAGTGAAAGTCGGCGACAACGAAATATGCTTCAAACGTCCTTTCAAACGCATCTCTATGATTGACTCTATCAAAGAAAAGACAGGCGTCGACATCACAGGCATGGACGAAGCACAACTCCGTGAAGTATGTAAAAAGCTCGAAATCGAAATCGACGACACAATGGGTAAAGGCAAACTCATCGACGAAATCTTCGGAGCAAAATGCGAAGGCACATACATCCAGCCTACATTCATCACAGACTATCCAGTCGAGATGTCTCCATTATGTAAACGTCACCGCGAAAACCCTGAACTCACAGAACGTTTTGAATTGATGGTCAACGGCAAGGAACTCGCCAACGCTTATACAGAGTTGAACGACCCTATCGACCAACGCGCTCGTTTCGAAGAACAAATGAAACTTTCAGAACGCGGCGACAACGAAGCTATGTTCATCGACCAAGACTTCTTACGCGCTATGGAATATGGCATGCCTCCAACATCAGGTATGGGCATCGGCATCGACCGTCTCGTGATGTTACTCACAGGTCAGCTTGCAATCCAAGAAGTTCTCTTCTTCCCAACAATGCGTCCTGAAAAAGTCAAGAAAGTCGCTACAGAACAAGACTTCATGGCTATCGGCGTTCCAGAAGTATGGGCCAAAGTCCTCATCAACGCAGGTTACACTGCAGTAGAAATGCTCAAAGCTGAGAAACCAGCAGCGCTTCGTGAGAAGTTGAACGGACTCCGCAAGAAAAACAAGATGGACGTCCCTGCACTTCAACTCGAAGAAGTAACACAATGGATTGAAAACAATGCATAATTCATAATTCATAATGCATAATTAGGAATGAAGGAAGTCTAACTCCTAATTCCTAATTCCTAACTCCTAACTGAATATGTTGTTTTCTCAGATTATAGGTCACGAAGACATTAAAAAGAAACTCATACAGAGCGTAAAGGAAAATCGTATTGCCCATGCGCAGTTGTTCTTGGGTCCGGAAGGAACAGGAAAACTCGCATTGGCAATCGCCTATGCGCAATATATCAATTGTACCAACAAAAGAGAGAACGACAGCTGCGGTGAATGTCCTTCTTGTAAGAAATTCAACAGCCTAGCACATCCAGATTTACATTTTGTATTCCCTTCTACGACAAACAAAACTGTCACGACAAGCCCTGAGTCAGACCTTTTCTTGACAGAATGGCGTGAATATCTGGAGTCGTGCGACTGCTATGCCAACCTTTCAAATTGGTATAACGCACTCAATGTTGAGAACAAACAAGGCATCATCAACGTACGTGACGCTTCAACAATAATCAGGAAGCTAAACCTAAAGACTTACGAGTCAGAATACAAAGTAGCTATAATTTGGATGGCTGAAAGACTTAACATAGAAGCAGCCAACAAGCTACTCAAACTAGTAGAAGAACCACCAGAGAAAACCTTATTTATCCTAGTATCGGAAAATCAAGAGGAATTACTTATGACGATACGTTCCCGTACCGTCTTGATGAAGATTCCTAAACTATCATATAACGAAGTCAGAGAAGCACTTATAAAGAAACACCATTGCAACGAAGAAACAGCTCATAACGCAGCTGTCTTGTCGGAAGGCAACTGGATTCTGGCGAATAACTATGTCGACAATCAAGATGATGAGAAAGTATATTTCACTTGTTTCCAGAAATGGATGCGCTACTGCTTCAAATTCAGCGCACCCGAACTCATCGACTTTATCGCCAACGACATAAAACCTCTTGGAAGAGAGAAACAAAAGGAATTCCTAGCATACGGACTTAACTTATTTCATAATGCTTTGTTTATCAACAATGGTTTGATGAACAACGTATTACTTCCAGAAGATGAAAAAGCCTTCTTGAAAAACTTCGCTCCTTTCATTTCAAACAACAACATCGACTTGATAACTGAGCTGTTTGAAGAAAGCATTAACCAGATAGAACGTAATGGCAATGCTTCTTTGATATTCCTTGACGACAGCTTCAAGATTTTTAACTATTTCAAAATGAAGTGATGAAGAATATTACCAAAATCTCGTTAGCTTTGTTAAGCGGTCTCCTGATTGCGGCATCATGGCCTACAACAGGCTTCACACCTTTGATATTCATCGCTTTCGTCCCACTGGTTTTTTTAGAAGACTACAAGTCAACAAGTCAACAAGACAACAAGAGAGATGGCATTTTCGGCTTATCGTTTTTAACGTTTTTAGTTTGGAACTCACTCACCACGTGGTGGGTTTGGAACAGCACACCAGCAGGCTCCATCGCTATGATATTGCTCAACAGCACCTTCATGGCAACGACATTCTGGCTTTATCACATCACAAGAAAAAAGATATTTCACAACAAAGGTGGATTCTTCCTGCTGATATTATTTTTCCTAGCTTTTGAAAACCTGCATCTTACATGGCAGCTCAACTGGCCATGGCTCAACATCGGCAACGTATTCTCACATAATCACACTTGGGTGCAATGGTACGAATTCACTGGCACAGCAGGCGGAACAATCTGGGTCTTGCTTGCTAACATATTTGCTTATAAAGTTATAAAATCTCAGAAACTCAGAAACTCAGAAACTCAGAAACTCAACAACTTAGCAATTTCTCAACTCCTCCTCTTCCTCGCAGTAGTTCTCATTCCAATCATTGCAAGTAAGATAATGTATCATTCTTATGAAGAGAAAGGCGAAGCTGTTGAAGTCGTTGTTGCACAACCTAATATCGACCCTTGGAATGAAGAGTTCCGTCTCAGTGCCGCCGAGATTTTAAATCGTAACTTCGGCGTAGCAGAGCCGCTGATAACAGAAAACACACGTTTTGTAGTAAGTCCAGAATCGACGATTCACGAGAATATATGGTTGGAAAAGATAAGGTTCTATCGTTCTATAAATGAGTCTAGACTTTTTTCAAGGAATAATAATATCACATATATCGTCGGAGCAAGCACCTTAGGAATGGCATACGACAAAGATGACTTCGCAGCGCGCAAGTTCTACGATGCAGACGAATATTACTACTCATATAACACAGCCTTGTCTATCAACGACACCGCTGACATTCAGATACATCAGAAGTCGAGGTTGACACCTGGCGTCGAGATGATGCCATCGTGGTGGTTCTTGCGACCTATTAAAAACCTCGCCATCGACTTAGGCGGAACAGTAGGAACACTGAAGTCGGAAGACACGGTGACTGTGTTTGATTATGGAAGATATAAAGTAGCTCCAATGATTTGTTACGAGTCAGTCTTTGGCGATTATGTCACTGATTTTGTAAGAAATGGAGCTAACATGATATTTGTCATCACCAACGACGGATGGTGGGGCGACACCCCAGGTCACAAGCAGCATTTCGAGATGTCGAAGCTTCGTGCCATCGAGAATCGTCGTAGCATAGCACGTTCTGCCAACACCGGCATCTCAGGCTTCATCAACCAGAGAGGCGACGTTGTTGAATGTAGCAACTACTGGGAACCAACGGCATTACGCAACACTATAAATGCCAACGACGAGATGACATTCTATTCACGTCATGGCGATTATATTTACAGAGCTGCTTCTTTCATAGCAATACTCGTCTTATGTTTCACTTTTGTAATATCAATAAAAAAGAGATGATTACCTTAAGTTTAGCACCTTTTCAAGGCATCACCGATGCGGTCTATCGTAACCTTTTCAAGGAATATTTCAGCGGAATAGACAAGTTCTACACTCCATTCTTCACTGGTATCCACAAAGAAAACAGCAGGAGTCTGAGAGGTGAAGAGATTGATATCAACTTCAACGATGTCAATACTTTAACGCCACAGATACTTGGCAACGACGCTGAGGAGATAATACGCTTCGCCAACCAATGTCAGATGATGGGTTACAAGGAAATCAACCTTAACATGGGCTGCCCTTTTCCAAGAGTCGCCAACAAGACAAGAGGCTGCGGGCTCATGGCAGAGCCTCAGAAAGTGAGAGAGATTTTTGATAAGGTATTCAACAATATTGATATAAAATTCAGTCTCAAATGCCGTCTCGGCTATTTCAAAGACACTGAGATTGACGAGCTTATCGACAGCTTCAACGACTATCCTTTCAGCGAAATCATCATTCATCCAAGAATAGGAAAACAGCTTTACACAGGTAATGCCGACGTGGACAGATTCGCTGAGATAGCTCCGCTCATCAAACGCCCTTTGGTTTATAACGGCGACATTTTCTCTGTCGACGACTTCAAGCGCATCAGCGAGAAATTACCTTCTGTGTCGATGTTTATGCTCGGCAGAGGTCTGTTAACTAATCCGTTCCTCGCCGATGAAATCAAAGGAAAGACATTCGACGATGAAGAAAGGAAGAAGAAACTGCATCATTTCATAGTGTCGCTTTATCTTGAAAGACTACGTCACGCTGGCGGAAGTCCTAAGATTATCGGCTGCATGAAAGAACTCTGGTCGTATCTGATGAACTCTTTCGAAGACCCACAAAATATCTGGAGAAAGGTAAAGAAAATAAACAACTTAGATGTTTATGAAGAGACAGTGGAGTTAATATTCAGAGACGAAAAACTTAAGTCAATTCATAATGCATAATGCATAATGCATAATTCATAATTAAAATATCGGTCACTGAGCCTGTCGAAGTGACAAACTTAAGCCTTCGACAAGCTGCCTTCGACTTAAGTCAATTCATAATGCATAATGCATAATTCATAATTATAATATGTAGAGACGCGTCAATGTAACCTAAAAAATAAAAACACATTGACACGTCTAAAGGTTCTTAGTTCAACAGCTTTAGTTCTTAGTTAAAATATGAAAATACTCGTAATTCGTTTTAGTTCAATAGGTGACATAGTGCTGACCACACCAGTGATTCGTTGTCTGAAGAATCAGATTGACGACGTGGAGATTCATGTTCTTACGAAAAAGAAGTTCAGCAGTCTGTACAAGACAAATCCTTATATTAATAAGGTGTACGAATACGATGATTCTTTAAAGAAAAACATAGAAGAACTAAAGCTTGAGAATTACGATTATATCGTTGATTTACAGAAGAACAAACGAAGTATAAGAGTCACACGAGCTTTGCGTAAACCACATAGTTCTTTCCCGAAACTCAATTTCAAGAAGTTCCTGCTCACGACTTTCAAAATAAACCTCATGCCCGACATTCATATCGTGGACAGATATTTCAAAGCCGTTGAGAAACTAGGAGTAAAAAATGACTATCAAGGCCTTGACTTTTTCATATCAGAAAAAAATGATTATCCTTTGAGTGAATTGCCTGAAAATTTCCAAGAAGGATATCACGCTTTCGTCATCGGCGGAACATATAAGACCAAGATTTTGCCTGCAGTAAAAGTTATTGAAATTATCAAGAAACTAAACGAGCCAGTCATACTACTCGGAGGACCTGATGATGTTGAGAGAGCAAATGAGATTTTAGATAAAATCTCAGAATCTCAAAAACTCAGAATCTCAAAAACTCAGACACTCAGCAACTCAGCAACTCAGCAACTTAGCAACTTAGATTCTCAGCAACTCATAAACCTCGTTGGCAAGATAAATCTGGAGCAGTCGGCTTCTATTGTGAAAAAAGCGAAGTCGGTTCTGACCAACGACACTGGTTTGATGCACATCGCTGCGGCGTTTCATAAAAACATCGTCTCCGTCTGGGGCAACACCGTTCCTGAGCTAGGCATGTATCCTTATCTTCCAAAAGAAAAAGAGAAGTGTCACATCGTTGAATGTAAAGACGTTAAATGCCGTCCTTGCAGCAAGTTAGGATTTAAGGAATGTCCAAGGAAACATTTCAACTGCATGATGAAAATCGATTGCGACATCGTTGTTGAAAAATTTCAATTCAAAAAAACTCTCAACTCCTAATTCCTAACTAATAAGGCGTTGCCTTATCTTATATTTGTTTCGCCCCTTCAGGGCTCATAAGTTCAAATGCCAAGAGCCTTAGTTCATCTAAAATTTCACTAAAACATTATCCTTTCATTTCTGTTTTTTTATTACTTTTGCGTTCGTTTTAATAATAGTAAACATATTTACTATATATTATTTTACTTAATAAAAAATAACAGAAGCTATGTCGTCAGACACATTATATAAAGGACATCTTTTTGAGAAGTTGCAGGAAGACTACCGCATCAAGGAAGGGCTGAAAGCCTGTATGAACTGCGGAGTATGTACTGCCGTTTGTCCTGCAGCCGAGTTTTATAAATACAATCCAAAAAATATCGTCAACATCGTTCAGCGTAAGGACGAAGACGAACTTGAAGCCTTATTAAAAAGTGACACCATCTGGTACTGCGGAGAATGTATGTCGTGCGTGACACGCTGTCCTCGCGGCAATGCTCCTGGTCTCATCATCATGGCATTACGCAAACTCGCGATGCAAACCGGTTATTATATGGAATCGGAGAAAGGCCGTCAGCAATATATTTTAGTCAAGGACTTATGCGGCAACATCCTCAATCACGGATATTGCATCTATCCTCGTAACTTCAGCTACGATGAGCACAAGGAATTCGGCACTGTCGGCAAATGGATAAATGAAAACCTCGACGAAATACATCAACGTATGGGTTCCAACCTCGATGGCGACGGTCCCGGCGGACTGCGTAAGATTCCACAGGAGAGCCTAGACCAACTGAAAAACATCTTCGACGTGACAGGCGCGACAGAGCTGATGAATAAAGTCATCGACGACGCTCATCGTCAAGCTGAAAAAGAAAGCCTCAGCGACGAAGAGTATTTCAAAAAAGTTTATACAGTCAACAATAATGAAAAACATCTTAACAACGGATAATCATGATAGTTGAAGGAAAGCAAAAAATTTGGGCAGATTATCAGAAAGATATTCCTGACGACCATTACTTCTACGTAAGAAGCTGCATCCGTCAGTCGTTCTTCCCAGCATCGGAAGTGACATTTTTAGATATCACAAGAAATAAGCTAGGCAAAGACTTTTACGAGAACGCATATCACACCACATGCGGCGGCATCGCATATCACAGCGACAGCATCCCACAAGAGACTGCCATGACCATCATAGCTCGTCAGTTTGCGCTGATGCACGAAAGCGGCTACGAGAACTATGTATGCTCCTGCATCACCTCCTTCGGCTGTTACACCGAGACCTTAGAGACATGGCACGAGTTTCCAGAGCTGGAAGCCAAGATTCGTCAATATCTCTGGGACTCATGCAAGAAAGAATTCGCGAAGCCAAAATATCTCGCTCACGCCAGCGACATCATCTATAAATTCCGTCACGAGATTGCGAAGCAAGCCAAATATAAACTCGTCAATGCCAAGACAGGAAAACCTCTTAAAGTAGTTGAACACATAGGCTGTCATTATTCCAAGATGTTCCCTTCCAAAGGCTTCGGCGGCGCGGAATATCCACACGTACTTGCCGGCATGATAGAAGCCTGGGGCGGCGAAGTCGTCGACTACCCAGAACGCCGTCAGTGCTGCGGCTTCGGATTCCGCCAGTATTTCGTACAAGCCAACCGCGGTTATTCATTATCCAACACATATAAAAAATTCGAGTCGATGGAACCTTACGAACCTGACTTGATAATCACCAACTGTCCAGGCTGCCCTTACTTCCTCGACCGCTGGCAATATGTCATCGCAGAACAGACTGGCAAGACATACGGCAAAAACGGCTACGGAATACCTGTCCTCACCTACGAAGAAGTCGCAGGACTCGTCATGGGTTATAACCCTTGGGACTTAGGACTACAGATGCACCAAGTAGCGATAGAACCTTTATTAGAAAAAATGGGAATAGAATACGACCCTAAAGCTAAATACAAAGGTGTCAACAACAAAGAACTTGGTTCACCGATAAATCCTATTAACATAAAATTAATTTAAACATTGACTATTGACACTGACACAGACTGTTGTCCGTAGTCTGTTGACATATAAAACTATGAAAGACCACAAGATACTCATCATCGGCGCAGGTCCTGCAGGACTGGAGACAGCTCATCAGCTAAAGAGCCTCGGACTCACTCCTATCATCATCGAGAGAAGTGACAAGATAGGCGGACATCTCGCACAATGGGATAGACTTTTTCCTTCAAGCGACAATGCCGAAGAGCTTCTCGAAAGATTAAAAGAACAAGTAAAAGACATCGAGATTAAGTTAAATTCTCGTATCAACAATATAGAAAAAGAAGGCGACATATTCCACGTAACGCTTTCTAACAACAAGACTTACGATGTATCTGCTATCGTTGTCTGCACAGGCTTCGACCTTTTCAAGGCAGAGAAGAAACAAGAATACGGCTACGGCATTTACAATAATGTCATCACCAATGCTGAGCTAGAGAAATATTTCAAGACGCATCATGACGATAGAATCAACGAGCCAAGACGCATCGGCTTCGTTCATTGCGTAGGCTCGAGAGACGTGAAAGTCAACAACACCTATTGTTCTAAAGTTTGTTGCGCTACAGCTTTGAAGCAAGCCTGTGAGATAAAAGAAGAATTCCCTGATGCCGATGTCTATTGTTTCTACATGGACTTACGTATGTTCGGCAAAGGCTACGAAGACCTTTATCTCAAGGCACAGAAAGACTTCGACATCAAATGTGTGAGAGGACGCGTATGCGAAGTGTCTGAGAACATAGATGGCAAACTCGTTATCAAAGCAGAAGACACCTTGCTCGGCACACCGATGAAGATGACTCTCGATTTATTGGTTCTGATGTGCGGCATGGAGAAAGCCGAAGGCGTAGAGAGAATACAGAACATGCTCAACATCAAGAGCAACAGCGACGGTTTCATCGAGAGCCGCGACATCTTCACTGGATTGAACCTCACAAAAGAAAGAGGCGTCTTCGTGGCAGGAGCATGCAGCTCGCCAAAGACATTGCCAGAGACATTGGCAGAAGCACGCGCCGCCGCAGTGGAAGTGTTTCAGTATTTAGTTAGGAGTTAGGAATTAGGAGTTAGGAGTTAAAGGTTCAGAGTTCAACGGTGCCTGAGCCTGTCGAAGGCAAAGCTCGACGCTTCGACAAGCTCAGCGACCTAAAAGTTCAAAGTTCAGAGTTCAACCATGATTGATTTCGGTTTTAGCATATCAAAGAGTTCGCACATCAAGATGGATGATGTAGACTTAAAATTATTTAACAAGTTGGAAGCATTGAATCCAGACATCAAGACTTGCATGGCTTGCGGATTATGCACTGCGACTTGCACAGCGGGCAAGTTCACCGACGTCAGCTTCCGACAGATAATCTTGATGTTGCAACGCGGCAAGGAAAAAGAAGCCGTGGAGAAAGTCAAGAAATGTATGATGTGCGGGAAATGCATGTTGGTTTGTAGCCGCGGCATCAACACAAGAAACATATTACTTTCAATAACAAGAATTTATAACGAGCAAAATATATGAGACCACTATTCGACCCATTCGTATTGCCTTTCGTTATAAGCATGACATTCGTGCTTTTGTACTGCATCATCGGCATGATACGCATTGTTTTTCAACTACCTAAAGAAGACAGACGCAAGTTTTTACGCTCGCTCATATATCCTAAGTCGGCATTGAAAAACTTCAGAGACCTCGTCAACGACTGTCTCCTCCACACAAAGATATGGAAACGCAAACCGCTCCTCGGTTATATGCACATGTCCATAGCATTAGGATGGTTTATGATTATCGTCGTAGGACATTTCGAAAGCATCACGTTTTCACCTTTAAGAGGATTGGAAGTTCCTTTCATGCCGAAATTGATGTCTAACTTATACCTACCGATTTTCTTCCGATACTTCGCAATTGAAGACTTAAGTCTCAAAGCACAGATATTCAGCTTCCTGATGGATTTCTTCTTGCTGATGATAATAAGCGGTATCTTCATAGCTGTCATCAAGAAGAAAAAACCTAGGAAGGTTGGAATGAAACGTGTCACCAAATTCGGCATCAAAGAAGACTTAGTACGTTTGTCATTATGGACTATTTTCCCATTACGTTTCTTGGCAGAGTCATCGATGGCTAACATCGCAGGTGGCTCGTTCTTAACAAAATATATCGGTTTTGAATTAGTTTTCGGAGGCAATTATAACGAGACATTAAGCATGGTTTTCTGGTGGTTATATTCCATCGACTTAGCTATCTTCATGACATTATTGCCTTTCTCACGATATATGCACATACCAGCAGAAGCCTTGCTAATCTTGCTTCGCAACGCAGGCTTGAAGACGACGGAACCTCGTAAGGGCTACGCTTTGGCAGAGATATATTCATGTCCGAGCTGCGGACTCTGCATCGATGTCTGCCCTATGAGCGAGGTAAAAGACAACTACAAAAACACTGCAGTCTATTTCATCCGTAACATCAGAAAAGGCAAAAGAAGAAGAGACGTCAAAACCATGACAGAGAAATGTCTGATGTGCGGCAAATGCATCGAGGTATGTCCTTTAGGAATAGAATCCTTGAATATCAAGATAGCACAACGCAACAAGACTTATTACAAGATTAAGTCGGATTTCGAGTATTTAAAAAGTCAACAAGACTACAAGACCACAAGACCACAAGCTTTGGTGCTTGAGCCTGTCGAAGGCAAAAACATCGGCACTTCGACAAGCTCAGTGACCGAAACAACAAAAAACTCAGCAACTCAGCAACTCAGCAACTCAGTAACTCTCTATTTCGCTGGCTGCATGTCGCATCTCACTCCGACTATCACACGTTCGATGAAGAAGATTTTTGAGATTGCGAAAGAGAATTACGAATTCCTTGATGCGGAAGGAAGCATCTGCTGCGGTCGTCCTATGATGCTGACAGGCAAGGTCAAAGAAGCTAAGGCTTTGATAGAGAAAAACACCGAACTGATAAAAAACTCTGGCGCGAAGAGATTAGTACTCTCCTGCCCTATCTGTTATAAGGTTTTCAAAGAAGAATATCAGCTTGAAGGCATCGAGGTCTTACATCACACTCAATACATCAACAAATTGATTGAAAGTGATAAGTTAGACATCGACAGAGACGACAAGCGTTATGTCTATCACGACCCTTGCGAGTTGGGACGCGCCTTTGATATTTATGATGAACCACGTAACATCATCGACAACATTGGCCTGTTGACACCTGGCAAGTCGAACAAAGACATGGCAGTCTGTTGCGGAGGCAGCATCGGAAGCATCACCATGACATTAGAAGAGCGTGACGAGATTACGAAGAACTCTATTAAAGACTTGATGCATAACAATCCTGAGGAAATAGTGACAGCCTGTCCTTTATGTCTGAAGACCTTTGCGAGACTGGCACCAGTGAAGGTGAGAGACATTGCGGAGATTGTAGCGAATTCAATACAATAAAAACTCAAAATCTCAGAAACTCAAAAATGAAAATAGAGCCGATTTCTCGACTCTATTTTCTTATATCATTGAACATATTTATATGTTCTACAACTTTTCTGAGGTTTTGAATTTTTGAATTTCTGAATTTTATTTAGCACGGCTTGTTCTCAGTCCGTAAACAAATACCACTGCGAAGCAGATGAATGGAAGTATGAATGAGAAGTTCACTGCAGGGAGACTTCCCACTGTTCCGAGGTCGATAATCATGCCTTGAAGTGGTGGCATCAACGCGCCGCCGACGATAGCCATCACTAAGAATGCTGCGCCTAATGAGCTGTCTTCTATGCTGACGTTTTCCAATGCGATACCATAAATCGTTGGGAACATAAGCGACATGAAGACTGAAATAGCCATCAAGCAGTAAAGTCCCATAAGGCCGTCTATCAATATTGTTCCTGCAGAAGCGAGCATTGCGCCGATGGCGAAGAACATTAACAGTTTACGAGAGTTGACATATTTCATCAAGAAGGTGCTGATGAAACGACCACATAAGAACATGCCCATCGCGATGATGTTATAGAGCTGAGCAGTAGCCTTGTCGATGCCGAGACGGTCAGCATACTGGATGATGAAAGTCCATGTCATGATTTGAGCAGCCACGTAGAACAACTGAGCGATGACGCCTTCACGATATACCTTATTAGAGAAAAGACGTCTTAATGTGCCTTTGTTATTAGCATTTTCTTTTGTTTCATTATTTTGATTTTTCACAAAAATAGCGATGATGACGAAGACAAACAGCACCACGCAACCTAATGCGACGTATGGATTACGGATGATATCGAGGTCGTGTTCGCGTATTGAGAGTTTGGTCATTTCATCGAGATTAGAGAATCCAACCTCACGCACTGCTGCAGTATCCGATTCAAGTTTAGCGAGTACTATTCTTGAAGCGACGAACATACCCATGAGAGAGCCGATTGGGTTGAAAGCCTGAGCGAGGTTGAGACGGCGAGTGGATGTTTCTTTGCTTCCTAACGACAATATATAAGGGTTAGCTGTTGTTTCGAGGAAAGCGAGTCCGAAGGTGAGGACGTACAATGAGACGCAGAAGAATCCGAACTCCTGACGGTTAGCGGCAGGGATAAACATAAACGCGCCGATGGCGTAGAGAATGAGTCCTAGCAAGATACCTTTTTTGTAGCTGTAGCGTCTAGCGAAGAGAGCTGCAGGTATCGCCATCGTGGCATAGCCGCCGTAGAATGCGAATTGCACGAGTGATGCCTTTGCGGCTGACAGCTCCATGACTGTCTGGAACGCAGCGACCATAGGATTGGTGATGTCGTTGGCGAAGCCCCATAAGGCGAATAATGATGTTATCAAAATGAATGTCAAGAGATACTTCTTCTCGACGAGTTTCGATTGTAGATTTTGTGTCATATCTTTTTTACTTTGAACTTTGAACCTTGAACTTTGAACGAAGAACTCTGAACGAAGAACCAAGATTGCTAAATTAATTTCCACAAAGATAGTAAAAGGCTAGAGGCTAATGACAAAAGGTTAAAGATTTTTTTATAAACAAAAACACCGAATCTCCAAGATTATATTCCAATGGAGACTCGGTGTCTTTTAATTCTTAACTGTCAACAGCCAATAGCCAATAGCCTTAGCTCAATAGCCAAAAGCCAATAGCCTTAGTTCTTGACAATTCTCTTCACGACTTCACCTTCGTCTGTAATAACTTTCACGAAGTATACACCGCTGTTCAAATTTGTTAAATCAATTACTAAACTACCTTGGAGACTTGGTGTCTCAGTGACTTGGTGTCTTCCATAAACGTCATAAACGACAACTTTTTCAACTTCAACTTCAGTTTCAATATAAAGTTTGTCATTGACAGGATTTGGATAGACATTGAATGAAGCTTCAAATTCTGCAATGCTTTCTGTTGATTCAGGCAATGTCTTAACGCTTATCGCCTCTGACTTCATTTCTCTTCCATTACGTAATGACGACACTACGAAAGTATATTCAGTATCTGCATCTAGATTTTCAACGGTATAGCTTGTTGTTGTCACGTTTGCTAGCAACTCATCTCCTTTGTAGACGTTATAGCTCAATGCGTTTTCGACTTCTTCCCATGAGAGAGTTACTGAAGATGTATTTATTGAATCTGCCTTCAAATTTGACGGACTTTCTATAGACATCACGACTTCATAGTAGAACACAAATTCATTTGTAGAGACAAGCAACTGTGGGTCATCGTTAAACACCAGATATTTACGAGGTATTACCAAGGCATACTTACCTTCTTCTGTAATCTCTGTCATTTCATCTTCTTCTATATATAAACTCAACTGGTTTGCTTGACCATCAACGCTATCTATTCTAGCAGCAGCTATTTGTTCCAATGAGTTGTTTTCACCTACCAACGCGATATAAGGTATATTATATGAATATTCATCCACGACGACAGATTCTACATTTTCAAATGTAACTGTGAACTTATCTAACTTCTCTACTACACCTTCTTCTGGATTCACTGTGGCTGTTACGTCTAACAACTCAACAGCTGCACCGCCATAAAGCTCTATATTATCAAGGATTAGATGTTCGCAGTTTTCAGAGCGGAGACGGAAAGCGATATAAATATCCTGACCGCTGTATTCACTCAAGCTGATGCCACGAGTCTTAAATTCTGCTGATTCAGAAACGATTTCTTCTTCTGTAAAATAATACCATGAGTCGTCACCATTAGATGAAATCATCACCGAATAACTCTCAAGGAAATTAGGATTGAATGATGCAGCATCCCATACGAGGAATGACTCTTCTGAAGGAGTAAACGGAGGCAAGATACACCAGCGGTCAGCTTTATCTGTTCCATCGAGCCATGATGTACCAGCTAAAAGATGTTCACCGTAAAGTTCATGCTGTTGGATGTTAAATATTCCCCATCCATATTCATTAAACTCATCTCCTGCCGATGGATTCACGACACCTTCATCTTCAACACGGAAAGCAAAATCAGCAGGAAGCTGTCCGTCTTCAAAATCCCATGATATAACAGGATTTTCAAGGACTTGGAATTCAAATGTCTTCTTATTGTTTTCTGTATTTACATCAGCATCAAGAAGGACCTCTACAGAGATTTCATGTGTTCCTGCTGCAAGATTATTCAAAGCATTTCCCAATACGAAATCTTTAATCTCTTGAGCAACAACATTAATTTCTTCTTCGTAAATAACATTTTCATCTATCATAACACGAAGTGTTGATGTCACATCGACGATACCTAGATTTCTAAGAGCGAAGCTTACATCTTTCTTGCTTCCTTTATGAACATATTGCTGTGGATTGGTAATTGGAAGCACTGCCATATCAACAGATTCTGCATCAATTTTCTCAAAAACGACATCATCAACACAGAGCCAGTTCTCGTCTTTATCGCTGAAAGCATAGAATCCGATGCAGACAGTCTGAGGCTGATTGATGTAGATGATATTGATTGATTCTTCGTATTCACCTCTAGCAAAAGGAGCATACTCCACTATTTTGTTTGTCATGCTTTCTGGTGTAGCCTCATTGCCGTAGTACACAGCAAGTTTTTCTGGATGAGTATCATCACCTGAGTACCAGAACTTCAGCACATAATAACCAGGCTCTTCCACTGTGATAGGCTCAAGTATTGCCCAGTCGTTGGCATTATTGTTTTTATCATAATTATATGCGAGGCAGTAGTCGCCATTGTGCGCCAATGACCACCATGGGTCTGTATATAAATCCCAGTTGCCTTCGTCTTCATTCAAGTTGAACATTGTGATGCCATCGGTATATTCATTAGCTTCGAATCCCATTGAGTATGGCACTGATGCTGGTGCTTTATGAAGCACAGTGACAGAACATGCGTCATTAGTTGAGTTAACATCATCTGGATGTGTTGTCCATGCTTTCAATGCAAATGTCTTACGAGGCTCCGACAAATCCGCTTTAGCTGTGAAAGTATATTCCATCTCGCCACCGACAGCAAGAGGCTGAT
>JBGVQR010000049.1:0-2506 GCA_045127605.1 Candidatus Limimorpha sp.
TCTTGACAGTCACCCCATCCTCATCATACTCAATCCACACCTGGCCCTTGAGGTTCTTGCTTGGCATAGCCTCTGTGCCGTATAGAGGTTGTGAGTACTTATTCCTGATGAATTCTGAAGAATTTAGAACAGACGGCAATACTACTTTAATTGAGAAGCTTCCTTTCATCATAGGATGATAGTAGTACTGGAGTACAAGCTCTGCAAGATCAACCATTGCACGTGGACCTCCCTTTGTGATATGTTCTATGAAGTTGATAAGTTCATCCTTATCTGCCTCGTCGCTTTTGACAAGCTGATCCTTGATCTTGCAAAGAATCATGTTCTCGTGGTTGGAGTATCTGAAGATAGTTCCCTGATCTCCCTCGAGTGCAGCCTTGAGTTTACGCACAAACTCAAAGTTCGGAAAAAATCCCTTCTCCACATTGATATACTCGTCAGCATGTTCTACAATATAGCTTCCGTCCTTGTTCACGTCAACCTTATGGTGAGAGAACTGGAAAGCCACCTGCTCATAAGGACGTAGTCCTTTATAAAAAGGCAGTGCCACAGCCGTTGTCTCGAAGTCAATCATGTGGAGAGGGAACTTCCATTTCGACATTTCATCGCGCAAGCCATCAACATCTATATATATTCCATCATTGATGCAAGAGAGGAATGGTTCTAACATTTTTTCATTGTTTGTCGCCAAACCGACCTGCAACAGTTTACGTTCTACATGATTGAGTCCGTCTGTAATTTTAGTATTTTTGAAATTAGATTCTTTCAAACCCTCTAAGAAATAACTACCATTTTTAATAAACTCATCCCTATTTACATAGGATCCCCACAAATCCTTAACGAGAGGTTTTTCAAAATCTTCGTCTTTAAACTTAGCCATATCCTTCCAACATTCTTTATATCCTGAAAGAAGTTCGGATCCTTTTGACGTATCAAACGGGCATTTGAAGCACTTTGTGCCAAGACTTGTTACCGCCTTTTTATTGTTACAATAACAGTCAGACATTGTCTCAACAAAAGACTCGAATTTCATTCCCATCAATTTCTCTTGTTCTCCAGTTTCGCCTTTTATAATCGCATCACAGAGTTCATTAACATCAAAGGCAGTCAGCACTTGTTCATGTTCCTTCAGCTTGACGGCATCGGATGTCCTTTCGATTTTTGTTCTTCCATTTTCTTTAACGATACGGAAGCACTGATTCATTCCATCTATGCTGGCAATCTTACCTTTATCGGCCATCATAAGATAAGCCTTCACATTAAACCTTTGTCCTGGATACAATTCTTTTAAAGCATTGACAACAACCCATTTCTGGAACGCCACATCGTAGACATATTCTCTGATAGCTGAAGCTATTTTATTCTCATCACTCTTTTTACTCTTGCTTGTAAAACTATCATCATTTGTCCACGACTTAGCCTTGACTTCTATGAGTTCTATATTATTGCCATTCTTTTTCAAGATATCGACACGTACGAAACAGTTGTTATAACGGAAAGCCGCTTCTGCAATATTAACACTATCCTCTTTTAAAAGTTCTTTAGTCTTTTCCAAAGAGGTATTATAATCCAACGATTTTATATCTTCATTAACATCACAATAGATCTTGGCCAACTCACCGACTTGAAAACCGCCTTCTGCGAGAGACTGCAAGAAACTGTCGTCATTATTCTGGTTTTCGTATTTTTCGTTATTATAATAATAAAGCTGCCTTGGACATTCCAAAGCAACTTTAAAAGCAGATTTTGTGAAGTATTTAGGCATTGTTGACTTTTTTTGAACGTATTTCTTTAATTCTTGTAAAGAAGGTAGACTTCATATCTTCATATAATGATTGGTTTTCAGTAGAATAACTATGTCTCTTCATTGCTTCATAAAATGCAGACCATAAGTCATCATTCTGATGTTTGTTATAGTCTTTCATTAATTTTACGACCTCTGGATCGTTAACACCATTATCCTTACCAACTAAAGCACTATAATATAATGCTTTATATCCATGTTTTTCTAGTAAGCTTTTATCGGGCATATTATAATCTGGAGCAAGCACAAAGAAGTATGCGTTTATTTCTGGTAAAGGTTCACTAAGAATCTCATATACATATTTGACCTTCTCTTCAAAATTTAGCAAGTCACTTGGTTGTATCTGCTTATATATTTTTTCCAGCTTTTCAAAATCAGGCAAGACACTTGGTTGTATCTGCTTATATCTTTTTTCGAGCTCTTCCTTCTTATTATTAGCTAGCAAATTTTCTATATAATCACCGATTATACAATACTTCACATAATCATGATATCGTTTAAGTTGATTTCCATCAATTCCATCACTTTTTTTACTGTTTATATCAGACTTTATCTTATTCTCAACGACTACGTAAGCATGCTCTGTTCGTATCAATAAATCTATTCTTCCCCCGTTCGAATCGCTGGTATCAGTTTCTGTCTTTTTCTTAACAATCGTTGCATCTTTTTCTCTCACAATTTCGCGAATCTCTCCTATATTCG
>JBGVQR010000050.1:0-28847 GCA_045127605.1 Candidatus Limimorpha sp.
AGGTCAGCTCTTCAGTAGAAGCGACCTTATCAGAACTACCAGAGAATTGGCAGCATTGGGTTATTTCAATGCTGAGACATTAAACCCTTCAGTACAGCCTGATCCTACAGATGGAACAGTGGATATTGAATATATCGTTGAAGAAACATCATCAGACCAGATTGAGTTGTCAGCAGGTTGGGGATACAATAAACTTATCCTTACATTAGGCTTGACTCTCAATAACTTCTCATTTAAAAATATGTTCAAAAAAGGTGCATGGACTCCACTGCCTGGCGGTGACGGACAGAAACTTTCTTTCAGAGTGCAGACTTATGGAACTACTTATCTCTACTATGGCGCATCGTTCACTGAGCCATGGCTTGGCGGCAAGAAACCAAATTCATTCACGACATCATTGTATCACTCAACATATACTAATGGATATGCTAAGTCGAATGAGAATTTCGCTAGCTTCAAGACAACAGGTCTTTCCTTCGGTTTGGGAAGACGCTTGACATGGCCTGATGATTATTTTACTGTATATCACGGAATCAACTTGATGAGATATGGCCTTGATAACTATACTACAATATTTAACTTTGGTACTGGTTCTGGTTATTTTAATGTCATTAGCTATAACATCAGTGTCGGCCGTAACTCTGTTAGCCAGCCTATATATCCTCGCTACGGTTCAGAATTGGTGTTGTCATTAGAGTTGACTCCTCCATATTCTTTAATAAGTGGTGTTGATTACGAAGAACTTTATCCAGGTGATAAGAATAAGGCTATACGTGAAGATAATATGTATCGTTGGGTGGAATTCCATAAATGGAAATTCAAACTCGCATGGTATACCGAACTTTATGACAAACTCGTTCTCATGACAAGAGTAAGATTCGGAATGTTAGGTTGCTATAACAATGCTATAGGTGTGACTCCGTTCCAAAGATTCTACCTCGGCGGTGACGGCCTCTCAAACTATAATCTCGACGGTCGTGAAATCATAGGTATGCGTGGCTACGGTAACGAAACACTTACACCATTCTATGCAAACAACGAAAACATAGGTGGTAACATCTTTACAAAATATACAATGGAGCTTCGTTATCCACTCTCGCTTAACCCAACAGCTACAATCTATGCACTCGGTTTCGTTGAGGCTGGTAACGACTGGTTAGGTATAGAAAACTTCAACCCATTCGATGTATATCGTTCAGCAGGTCTCGGCGTGCGTATCTATCTTCCAATGTTCGGTATGCTCGGTATCGACTGGGGCTACGGCTTCGACGACGTTCCTGGCATGAAAGACGCTAACAAGAGCCAGTTCCACTTCTCAATCGGAGGATCTATTGATTAATTCATAATTCATAATGCATAATGCATAATTGAGAGTGAACAATTAAGAATGAATAATGTATAATAGATAAATAAAAATGTTAAGAATATGAAAACAAGAAAATCACTTTTATTACTTGCAGTGATGTTCCTTTTAGGAATAGCTGTCAATGCTCAGCAGAATCAAAGAATAGCTTATGTCGATTCTGATTATATCTTGGAAAATATTCCTGAATACGCTGACGCTCAAGAAGAGATAAACCAGCTTTCAAAGAAATGGGAAAAAGAGATAACAGCTTTATTCCAAGAAGCACAGGAATTGGATCGTGAATATCAAGCTGAATCAGTGCTTCTTTCTGAAGATCAGAAGAGAAAGAAAAAAGAAGCTATCACAGCAAAACGTCAGGAAGCTGAGAATCTTAGAATGCAATACTACGGACCAGAAGGTGAACTTTTCGCAAAAAGAGCTGAACTCATCCAGCCAATTCAAGAAAAAGTATATAACGCGATAAATCAAGTGGCATTGACAAAAAATTATGCTTTTGTCTTTGATAAAGCTGCTGGAACATCAATGCTTTATTGCAGTGACAAAAACGATATCAGCGACGAAATCCTCGATGAAATCGGTAATGTAATGCAGACCGTACGTCGTGAAGATAGAAAGAAGAATTAATAATGTAGAATGTGCAATGTAGAATGAATAATGATGTTTGTACGTTGTTAAAAATTACTATATTTGCAAAAGAAAAAATAACAATAAAATAAATAAACAAAAATGAGAAAATTAGTTAAGTTATTATTCGCTGTCGTATTGACAATGGGTGTAAGTTGTGGCGTTAACGCACAATCAGTAAAAGTTGGTCACGTAGATTCTGCTTCAATCATGGAAATCATGCCAGAAAGAGTTAAGGTTGAACAAGATTTACAAGCATACGCAGCTGAATTACAAGCTGAATTACAAGCTATGGGTGCTGAATACCAAAACAAGATTCAAGACTACCAAGCTAACCAAGCATCAATGTCAAACTTAATCCGTCAATCAAAGGAAAAAGAAATAGTTGACCTTGAAACAAGAATCTCAGAATTCCAAAGCAGCGCTGACATGGCATTACAAAACAAACAAATGGAATTGATTTCTCCACTTATCGAAAAAGTACAAAATGCTGTTAATGCTGTAGGTAAAGAAAAAGGTTTCACATACATCTTCGATAAAGCAGCTGGCGCAGTTGTTTATATCGGCGACAACGCAATCGACATCACAGCTGATGTTAAAACAAAATTAGGACTTTGATTTAAAACCTCATAAATTCAGAATCTTAAAATTTCTGAATCTAATAAAAAAAGAGCTAAAGGTTAATAATCTTTAGCTCTTTTTGGGTATAAACTTAAAACTATGAAAAGAAGAATTTTTGTAATTACTCTAATGCTGAGCATTATGTCTTTTTTTGCTGCAGACATTAAAGCACAGACAGATGCTTACTTTTCGAATGCGCAAGAATTGCGTGTGGGAAATAAGAATGCAGGAACACAAGGTTTTACTTTTAATTCTATAGATACTCAACAAATAGGATTTGCCTTTGAAAAAATAGAAGGAACAGACGATGCACCTCTTACAAATGGTTTGTTGCTTATGTCAGCTACGGCTATGTTTTATACATTCACAAAAAGAAGAAAGGAAAACAAATGATGAAAAATATATCTGTTATAATAATAGCATTGATGGCACTAGCTTTTACACAATGCAAACCTAATGGTGGCGATGAAGGTGATGCGCAAAAGGTGAAAGTGAGATGCGTGGTGCCTATTAATGAAGGCGAAAGATCAGAATTCGCAGGAATGATGAACGACGGCACTATTAAATGGAGTACAGGAACAGAAAGATTATATCTTGCTATACCTAATCAGTCTCAACCTCAGCTGGTCGAACTGACAGCATTCTCTACGGTTCAAGCTGATGTACTAGCCTTTGAAGGTCAAATAGCAGAAAACTTATTGACAGAAGGTATGGAATATGAGATATGGTATCTTGGAAATTCTAAGGAACTGAGCATACCATATATTACAGAAACAAGAAGTAATAATATCTTAACAAGCATAAGCGGTAGCATCTCAAAGCAAAGCGGTGATATTGATGACTTGGGATATTGTCATATTGCCAAGACAACAGTTACCGCAAAATACGATGGAGAGGACGTTGCTTTGACATTAAGCGGAACATTGAAGAATTTGATGGCGATTGCTTATCTGGATTTGAAAGATGTTGTATCATTGAGCGGCACTGCTATAAAAGGAACAGAATACAAATTGCAATATAATGAAGATATTGACGATTTTGAATTTGTAATTCAAGAAAATGCTTCTGCAAGTATAAAAGTGACAGAAGGTACTACAAAGTCGTTTGTTGTATTGTTGCCAAATGAAGATAATGATATAGTGCTCGAATGTGACAAGGGAAGCTATACCTTTGAAAATGGCTTGGAAAACAATAAACTTTACTACAGATTCGTGTCTAATAAGGAAGTGTATCCATTAGAATGGGATGAGCCAATTATCGATGATGGTAATGAAGGTGGTAATGTTAATGACAATGTAGTCTTCGCTGACGGAGTTACACTTAATTCTGGATGGTATGATGTTAATAAACTAAAAAGAGCTGGTGCAGACATCAATATGTGTTGGGCTGCTGCTGCATCTAATATTATACAATGGTGGCAAGACCGCTACGTTGCAGCTGGAAATACATTGCCTGCAGGCGCTGTTACGGGTGTTGGAACAAAAAGTTATGATGGCGTTGGTGCTTATAACCTAGCTCTCATGGAATTATATCGCGACTTGTGGTGGAACGGAAAAGGCGGAGACGTGATACAAGGTGTGACATGGTATTTCGATGGACGTAATACACAACAATATGCAAGTTCAGAAAGCTGTGCTCAGCCTAATGCAACTGGAGGTTATTATTCAAATGTATGGAATGATATATTGCCGAAAGTATATCATGAATATAATTATATAGGCTTGTTTGATAACCTTATAGTTGGTGAATACCTCAGTTGGGGAGGATGGTCAGATCTTAAGACTTTTTCTGATTTGATAGTAGACTCTTTCAAGAGAGGTATGGCATCAGTAGTCGTAAGTACCGCTTCAAATGGAGGTAATCTTCATGCAATAACATTATGGGGATATGAGATAGATAATACTACTGGTATTTTATCTAAAATTTGGGTTACAGACTCAGATGATATACACCAAGGCTCACAAAGTGGTAATCCAGCAACACAGTTGTTGAATGAATATGCCGTGACAGAATTTATATCGAATAAAAGAATTAAATTGTCAGGTTCACCATATGGAAGCTTGTTTATAACAGGCGTTTACCCTGTCTCGGGATATAATTCTAAGTAAAAACATTTAATCAAAAAAAGTCGCCTTAAAGCGACTTTTTTTTGATCTCTAAAGTTTTTTGTCCAAAAGCTAACAGCCTTTCTAATCATTCAAATATTTTCTCCTGTTTCTTTCTAACTTTCTTTTTAGTCTTTCCTTTTTATTGAAACGATTGTATAAAGTCTGAATTGGACTGAGAATTCCTTTGTCGTCAGGAATTTCCTTTGGCTTTTGATATAAAAAATCCTCGATATTATCATTGACACCTTTGACGATAAAAGGCTTTTCAATAGGAGCTGTGCTGACGATTTCTTTGACAGTGCTGAAATTATAATAAGGGATGATATCGATTTCCTCTAATACGATGGTGTCTCTTTGTAAGGTGATTCTAAAGTTATTAGCATCGATGCTGTCGTGATTTATGTTAATATATTTTGTGACGAAACCGACGCTGCTGATTCTTAAAGTATCGATTTCTCTAGTCTGTATTGAATATTTTCCTTCATAATCAGATGTTGTTCCGTAATGCGATAGCTCGCTTAAAATATGAGCTTGCGGAATGGGAGCGAGGCTGTCGGCAGAAACGATGCTTCCTTTTAATGAGAAATAATTGTTCTGTGCCATTGATGAGAGACAGCAGAAACAAATGATTCCGATAAAGATAAGACGTTTCATTTTTAAGACACTAAGACACCGAGTCACCGAGACTCTAAGTTTTTTGATGAAACGTTGAAGGGATGGTTTTATTGTTTTTAAAACTAAGAAATTCAAAACCTCAGAATTTCAAAATAATTCTGAGGTTTTGAGGTTTTGAGGTTTTGAGATTCTGAATTTCTTATTTAATTTTTTCCGGTTTAATCTTACTAAATCTCATGGCTTTCGTCATGATTTTAGGAAGTGGCTTGTAGTCGTCTTTGTTTCCTAAGTTGAGATAGATTCCGAATTTCTTCATGACAGGAACCTTGAATGTCTCGACGAATTCTATCAAAGTGCCGTTAGGGTCTTCCACGTAAGTGAAGTGTCCGTTGGCATCTCCCATGTCGAAGTCGCGGCCGCCGTCGCAGACAAAAGGATGTCCCAATGCCTCAGCAGCTTCTTTGATGCATTCCATGTTACGGACATCGAAGCATAAGTGGATGTAGCCAGGGTCGCCCCAATATCTGTTTTCTAAAACCTTGACAGGTTCTGAACTTAAATTCTTGACTAATTCAATATGAGAATCTCCCATCATATCAGAGAGAGGACCTTGAATAGGTTTCGAGCGTTTCAACATCACACGACGGAACTCGTCATTGCCCCCGTTGATGTTTTTTAACTCTTCGAAAGTACCAGTGACATCACCGACGATTGTATCGTAATCTAACAATTTTCCGTAGAATTCAATGGATTTTTCCATGTCTTTAACCCCGATGACAACGCCGTTTACGCCACCATTGCTGAGGTTTTTATCGTCGATGAATGCGTAGTCGTTTTGTTCTACTTCAAAAATATTATTCCATGGGTCTTTGAAATAGAAATGCTTGAATCCGAAAGGAGAGACGCAGACCTCGCTGAGCATAGTAGCTCCGTTGTTTTTAAGGTTGGCGTAAGCTTTCTCCACTTCTTTAGCTTTTATCTTGCAGATGTCGATGCCGTAGTCGCCGAGTAGGAGAGGACGTTCCGGATATTTTACTTTTCTGCCTTTAGGCTGCCACACCTCGAAGCCGCCGCCACCGCGTGGGTTGAATGCCAAGACTGCGCGTCGTGGCTGTGGCTTGCCGCCTGTGTATGGAAGCATTCTCTCGGCAACGCCTTCGTCGTCGAAGATTTTCATCTCGAAACCCATAACTTTGTTATACCATTTCCATGGCTCTAATAAATTTTCAACGCCGACGCCGACTTGTTGAATTCCGCATATGACTTTTTCTTTCATTGTTTTAAAATTAAGTTGGTGAAATATGTTTTGAAAGTATGTAATACAGACGTGGGAAATACCTATTAATATGTGCCATCAATAGTTCGTATTTTCCAATGAGTTTTCTGTGTTTCTTTTTCTTGATTGCCCTTACGGCGACCTTCGCTGCTTTGTCAACATCGAGGCCATTAGCCTGACCTGGGTCCATTTTGTCGTAACGCTGTCCGTTGCCAAGAAGCGCGCTCTTGCTAATGTTTGTGTTGATTCTTCCTGGAATTAAGAACGTTACGCTGACGTTATCGTATTCCAAATCCATAGCTTCGAAGAAACCGAACAATGCATGTTTTGATGAGCAATATGATGTCCTTAATGGGAAACCGAACAGACCTGCGAGCGATGTCGTGACAGAGATGCTGGTGTGTTTTGACTTGAGAATCTCGTCTTTGAATTGTTTGATGAGATAGACCGCACTCCAATAATTGATTTGCATTATTTTTTTGTCGGTTTCAAAATCTGTTTCAAAGGCTTTGGCTCTTTGCGATATGCCTGCATTTAAAACAAAAAGGTCGATGTTGGTGTTATAAGATTTTACGAATTGAACAAAATCGTCTATGCTTGAATATTCTTCGAAGTTACATTCTTTGGTAAAGACTTTAACACCTGAAGCCTCGCACGATTTCTTGGTTTCTTCTAATCGGTTTTTGTCTACACCTGTCAGGAACAAGTTACAGCCTTCTTTCGAGAGCTGCTTCGCTATCGCGGCTCCTATCCCGGAACTCGCTCCTGTTACAAGCGCGTATTTGTCTTTGAAATTTATCATATTTATGTTTTAAATTACCATTTGGTAGAAACAGACGCAAAAATATAACAATTTTTAAAAGCATCTGAAAAAATGATAAAATATTTTATTAAATCAATTTGGTAAAGTAAATATATTTACTATTTTTGCACGACTGAAAAAATTAATCTAATTTAACTAATAAAAAATGGAAATTTTTGAAAGAATAGCGAAGGACTCAGGCGGTCCTATTGGTCAATACAGAGACCGTGCACACGGTTATTTCGTTTTCCCAAGATTAGAAGGTGAGTTGGGACCTCACATGCGTTTCAATGGCGTTGATGTCTTGAACTGGAGTTTGAACAACTACCTCGGTTTGGCTAACCACCCTGAAATCAGAAAGACAGATGCTGAGGCTGCTGCAAAATGGGGCATGGCATATCCAATGGGCGCTCGTATGATGAGCGGCAACACACGCCTACACGAAAGATTAGAACAAGAACTCGCTGACTTCGAAAGAAAAGAAGCAGCTTACGAATTCAACTTCGGCTACCAAGGCATCGTATCAACAATCGACGCTTTGACAACACGCCACGACGTCATTGTCTTCGACTCTGAAGCTCACGCTTGTCTCATCGACGGTAAACGTCTCCACCTCGGACAATCATTCCACTTCAAACACAACGATATAGTAAGTTGCGAAAACGCTCTTAAACGCGCAACAGAAATCGTCGCTAAGACAGGCGGCGGCATCTTGCTCATCACTGAAGGTGTCTTCGGCATGACAGGTGCTCTCGGTATCTTGGATCAAATCGTTGAGTTGAAGAAAAAATATCAATTCCGTATCCTCATCGACGACGCTCACGGTTTCGGCGTTATGGGACCAACAGGTCGTGGTACTTCAGAACATTTCGGCGTCATGGATGAAATCGACCTTTACATCGGCGCTTACGCTAAGTCAATGGCAACAATCGGCGGTTTCGTCGCAGGTCCTAAATATGTCATCGACTACTTACGTTACAACATGCGTTCACAGATGTACGCCAAGTCATTGCCAATGCCAATCGTTGAAGGCTGCTTGAAACGTCTTGAAATCATCAGAAGTGCAGAAGGCGATGAGCTTCGTAAGAAATTATGGACAGTTACACGCGCATTGCAAGACGGCTTCCGTAACTTAGGTTTCGAAATCGGACCAGCCGAAGCATGCGTCACACCAATCTTCTTGCCAGGTAATGAAGAACAAGCTGCACAAATCGCAAAAGACCTTAGAACAAATTACAAGATTTTCTGTTCTATCGTTACATATCCGGTTATCCCAAGAGGTATGATTATCTTCAGAATCATCCCGACTGCAGCACACACATTGGAAGATGTAAACTACACATTGAATGCGTTTGCCGATGTCAAGAGAAAACTTGCTGAAGGTAAGTACGACTCTGACGAAATGCCGAATATGGCAATTTGGTAAACACATTATTAATATGAAGAATTTCTATAAAGATAAAGTTATTATAGTGACAGGAGCCAGCTCGGGAATCGGGTTGGCTTCTGTTCGTAATTTTGCATCCCTCGGAGCAAAAGTAGTGCTCGCCGCACGTTCCATTGACAAGCTCGAAAAAATAGCAGAAGAATTAGGTCAACAGACAACGGTCAACGGTCAACAGTCAGATTCGAAACTAAATGCTCAAAGTCAGTGTCAGAGTCAACAGTCAAAGTTCTTATGCATTAAAACCGATGTCACCAAAGAAGAAGATTGTAAAAATCTTATAGAAAAGACAATCGAGACATTTGGCAAGATTGACATTCTTGTGAATAATGCAGGAATTTCGATGAGGGCGGTCTTTAAGGATTTAGACTTAAATGTTATGCGCTCTTTGATGGACACCAATTTCTGGGGAACTGTTTATTGTACGAAATACGCTTTGCCGTATCTTCTTGAAAGTAAGGGCACTGTCGTTGGTGTCATCTCCACTGCAGGATATGTTGGACTCCCGGCGCGCACCGCATATTCCGCGTCTAAGTTCGCGGTGCGAGGATTTTTAGAGACCTTGCGCATAGAACATTTATACGACGGACTGAATGTTTTGGTCTTCGCTCCGGGTTTTACGGCATCCAATATCCGTAACGTCGCCTTGACTGCAGATGGCAGTCCGCAAGGGGAGACGCCGCGTGATGAAGAAAAAATGATGTCTGCTGAAAGAGTGGCACGAATTTTGGCGCGAGGCATCATGAGAAAAAGAGCTCAGATGGTACTGACACCGCTTGGCAAAGCGACGCTTTTTGCAAGCAGAAACCTGCCACGCGTGACAGATAGAGTAGAATACCGGATGATGTCTAACGAACCCAATAGTCCACTTAAAAAAATAAAATAATATGTTATTGATAAAAAAGATAGCAGTTTACATCAACATCGTCAATTGTTCTTTGATAAAATATTTCGCCAAAGAACTTACTCGCAACGGCATAAATCTTACTCCAGAACAATATCTTGTGATGGACATCTTGTGGGATGCCGAAGTGATGTCGCAGCAAGCCATTGCCGACATAATTCAGAAAGACAAGAATTCGGTTACAAAATTCATCGACTCATTAGAAAAGAAAGGACTCGTTTATCGTCAGGTCAACAAGACCGACAGAAGAGTCAATAACATCGTTGTTTCAGAAGAAGGAATGAAACTGAAAGCAAGAACAACGGAAGTCGCCATCGGCATGATGAGAAACGTTTTGAAGAATATAAAGGAAGAAGACCTGATGGCATTGGATAAAGTGATGAATCAGATTAAAGAAAATATAGACGAAGCGGAGAAAGAAGTTGAAAGTTGAAAATTGAAAACGGAAAATTGAAAGTAGAGACGCGTCGAACAACCAAAGGAATGAACAAGGAGTGTTTGATACGTCTCTTTTTTTGTTTAAAATTTAAAATTTAAAATTCTTCGGTCACTGAGCCTGTCGAAGTGCCGAGCGTTATGCCTTCGACAAGCTCAGGCACCGCATACCCTGAGTCTGTTGACTGTAGTCCGTTGACCTAAAAAAATAAAAAAAGCTCGACAGAATATGCCGAGCTTTTTTCCCTTTTAACGAATAAATTTAATTCTTAATCTTCGACGATAGCATCGTTTGGACATGCACCTGCACATGAACCACAACTAACACATGAATCAGCGTCAATTACATAGATGTCGCCTTCAGAAATAGCACCTACTGGGCACTCGTTAATGCAAGTACCGCATGCTACACAATTGTCTAAAATTTTGTAAGCCATAATAATTTTTTTAATTTTGAATTTGGTGCAAAGATATAAAGATAATCGGTATAAAATCAAAAAAAATTAAAAAAACTTTTCTTTATTTTTTTATTCATTTTTTTGTCTCTTGATAACAATAAATAACTACATTTGCAGAAAATTTGCTTAATCAAAATTAATACAACATTAATATAGTTTATCATGACAAAAATATCAAAAGTTGTAGAACTCGAACAAGTAGTTATCCGTTTTGCGGGTGACTCTGGAGACGGTATGCAGTTGACTGGTAATTTGTTCTCAGACTCAACAGCATTCGCCGGTAACGATTTCGCTACATTCCCTGATTATCCAGCTGAAATTCGTCCTCCACAAGGTACAGTATCTGGCGTTTCTGGATTCCAAGTACACTTCGGACACAAACCAGTACACACAACAGGTGACCTCTGTGACGTGTTAGTAGCAATGAACCCAGCTTCTATCAAAGCTAACATGCGCTGGTTGAAACCAGGTACAACAATCATTTTCGACGTCGATTCATTGACTGACAAATCTCTCGAGAAAGCTGGCTATGCAGCTGACCCAACAACAGATGATACTCTCAGCCAATACAAAGTTATCAAGGCTCCTATCTCATCACTTACATTGGAAGCTTTGAAAGACTTCGGAATGGATAGAAAATCAATGCTTAAGTCAAAGAATATGTTCGCTCTCGGTATCGTGATGTACCTCTTCAACCGCGACATTACTCAACTTAACCATTATTTCGAAACAAAATTCAAAAACAAACCTCAGGTTATTGAAGCAAACAAGACTGTTGTCGCTGCTGGTTACAGCTACGCTGACACTCTCGAAATCTTTGCTAACACATATCGTATTCAACCAGCTGAACTTCCTAAAGGAAAATATCGCGACATCTCTGGTAACGTCGCTACAGCATGGGGTCTCATGGCAGCTAGCGAACGCTCAGGTCGCCAATTATTCGTAGGTTCTTATCCTATCACTCCTGCTACAGACATCTTGGTTGAACTCACAAAACATAAAGACTTAAAAGTTAAGGCTTATCAAGCTGAAGACGAAATCGCTGGTATCACATCATCAATCGGCGCTGCATTCGCTGGCTGCTTATCAGTGACAACAACTTCAGGTCCTGGTCTCTCTCTTAAATCAGAAGCCCTCGGCCTCGCAGTCATGACAGAACTTCCACTCGTCGTCATCGACGTACAACGTGGCGGTCCTTCAACAGGTCTTCCTACTAAGACAGAACAAAGCGACTTGACACAAGCTTTATTCGGCCGTAACGGCGACGCTCCTCTCATCGTATTGGCAGCTAAGAGCTCAGTCGACTGCTTCTACTCAGCATACGAAGCTTGTAAACTCGCATTGGAACACATGACACCTGTTATCTTATTGACAGACGGTTCTCTCGGTAACGGTACAGAGATCTTCCGTATCCCAAGAGTTGCTGACCTTCCAGCAATCGTTCCTCCAATCGCTAAGGCTAACGACCCAGAATTCCAACCATATCGCCGTGACGAAGAAAAATTACGTCGCGAATGGGCTATCCCTGGAACAGAAGGCTTACGTCACCGCATCGGTGGTCTCGAAAAAGAAAACGGCAAGGGTAACGTTTCTCACGACCCAAGAAACCACGAACTCATGACAGAGCTCCGTGAAGAAAAAGTTAACCGCGTAGCAAACTACATCCCAGAACAAGAAATCATCGGCGACCCTAATGCTGACCTTCTCGTAGTAAGCTGGGGCGGCACTTACGGCGTCGTTCTTTCAGTTGTTGAAAAGATGATTGCAGAAGGCAAGTCAGTAGCACACGCTCACTTCCGTCACATCTCTCCACTTCCAAAGAACACAGAACAAGTGTTGAGCGGTCATAAGAAGATCGTCGTTTGTGAAATGAACAGAGGTCAATTTGCTAACTACTTACGCATGAAACACCCTGGACATATCTACGAACAATATAATAAGGTACAAGGCTTGCCATTCTTGACAGCCGAATTAGAAAATAAGTTTAATGACCTTTTAAAATAAGAAAGCACTATGGAAAATATAAATAACAATCAGGTTGTTAATCTTACAAAAGAAGATTTCGTAAGCGATCAAATAGTAAAATGGTGCCCAGGTTGTGGCGACCATGCAATCTTGAAAGCTGTTGAAGCTGTTTTCCCTAAACTCGGAAAGAAGAAAGAAGACATCGTTGTCGTTTCAGGTATCGGCTGTTCTTCACGCTTCCCATATTATATGAACACATACGGATTCCATAGCATCCACGGCCGTGCAGCAGCTATCGCAACAGGCGTGAAACTTGCTAATCCTAACCTCTCTGTATGGGTTGTAACTGGCGACGGCGACTGTACAGCTATCGGCGGTAACCACTTCATCCACGCAGTACGTCGTAACATCGACATGAACCTCCTCCTTTTCAACAACCGTATCTATGGTTTGACAAAAGGTCAGTTCTCACCATGTACATTCCGTGGCACAGTGACAAAGACATCTCCACAAGGAACATACGAAGATCCATTCAACGTTGGTGAACTCGTAATCGGCGCTGGCGGTAAATTCTTCGCTCGTGGCGTTGACATCAACACACCTGAGCTCACAGATATTTGCTTGGAAGCTAAGAATCACGACGGTCTCTCAGTAGTTGAAATCCTTCAAAACTGTATGATCTTCTCAAACGGCATCCACGAAAACATCACAGCTAAGGAAGTACGCGACGACATGCAAGTGAAGTGCGTTCACGGCCAGCCATTGATTTTCGGTAAGAACCGCGACAAAGGTATCGTTCTTAGAGGCAATCGTCTTGAAGTAGCTACAATCGGTGAAAACGGTGTTACAGAAGCTGACATCTTAGTACACGACGAAAAAGAAAAGACTACAGGTATCCACATGATGTTAGCACACATGGCACCACCTGAGTTCCCAGTAGCTATAGGCGTTATCCGTAACGTTGACGCTCCAACATACAACCAATGCTTGGACGGCGTTATCGAAAACGAGACAGCAAAATCAAGCATCAAATGCGTTGACGACTTATTGAACAGCGGCAGCACATGGGATATTGAGTAATTGAAAGTTGAAAACTGACAATTGAAAATTGTAGGGACGTGGCTTGCTGCGTCCAATAAATAAAAGAATCCGTTACTGAGAGGTAGCGGATTTTTTTTTGTTTTGAGCGGACATCACAACTTCACGCTTCGTACATTAGCGATGCTTTCCACATTTTTTGGAGAAAACTTGGTGGAGGTGAAGAGGTGATAGCTAATCTTTTATGCCGTTTAACTTATTGGAATGTAAGTTAGAGAAATGGTTGAGGTAGGAGTGGAGCATAGGGATGGATTTTTATTTTAAAGCTTCGCAAAAAGTTTTGTTAACTACTCTATCTCTCATGAGTTTCATGTCGGTAAAGTTTCTTGATATATTTTGAACGATGTCTGTGTAATTGTCACGACCTTCTGCATTTATATAATAAAATGGTTTTATAGATACACAATTTTCATGTTCAAATAAAGTGTTTAATAAAGTCTTGTCCGACAAACCGCAAGAATGTCCCATGATGTAGATTTGATACGGAGCAGACTCTATATAAGATAACATCTCCCTATAATTTGTATAATTTAGATAGTTGATAGATTTGATGTTTTTAAGATATTCGTTATTGTTGTCTTTTAGCAATTTTTTGTAATTCTCATCCAGTTCATCTCCGTAACCGAATATTATACTTTTAGGATTAGATAACTTCCCATGAATATGATTTACTTTAAAGATATCTTCATTAGGTAGATATAAATCAGCTGTTTTTGTGTAGTTGAAATTAAGAAGAAGGATGGAATCTGGAAGATATAATTCTTTTGAATTACGTTGGTCTATATCTTTTAATAATTTATATGTGTTGTATTTGTTTAATAATGATTTGTAATGAGAATCGTGTGCAAGACGATTGTTTTTGAAGAACTCGAATTTTTCTTTTGCTTCTATTGATATATCTCTTGGATTTATTGGTTCAAATATTTTTTCTTTAATGTTGTTGTCTATAATGTATTCGTTAATGAGTTTTTTTTCAACTTCGTTTAAATATACTATTAAGTTGTTCTTAAGGCATTCTAACTCTCTGTTTAATTGTTCTATACTTTCATTGTCAGATGATTCGAAATCTTTTGATAAGAGATTGTAATATTCTTTTTCGATATCAACCCAATTGTTTTTCTCTATGCATTTTGTGATTGCTTCTAAAAAGCGAGATGATGTGAAACTTAATAGTTGAGGATTATCATTTATTATTTTAATGAGTTCTTTGTATGAAGTATCATTTAAATGAGGGTTATTAATGAAAAAAGTATACCAATCGTATTTGTATATTTTAAATTTGCATAAGTCATCAGAAAGGGTATCAGATGAGTAATCTTTTAGTGCTTGTGCAAGACCTTCAAGATACCAATTGATGAAATTTTTATAGCTAGTTGGAAGACCATGAGCCAAATCGAAGCCGTTTCCGATGATGATAATTCTGTTCATAAGTGCAAATTGAAATAACGATTACAAACTTCGGAAAAATAATCCAAAATACCTATGTTTTTTACCGGAAAAATACTTGTTGTTTTTATGAAAATAAATTAACGATTTAATCTTAAATGTTAAAAAGAATTATGTTTTTTTCCTTTTTTTGTTTTTTTAAAATGTTTACTTTTGTAAGGCAGTAAAAAAGAAGAAATGATATTTTAAAGTATAAGCTTTCTATAGCTTGGTTAAAAGTGATAAAGTTTATATTGTAAATAAATAGTGAAGGATTTATGCAGAAGAAAAAATATAAAATGATTGACCTGTTTGCAGGTTGTGGAGGGCTTAGTTTAGGTTTGGAACAGGCTGGTTTTGAACCTTGTTTTGTGAATGAGATAGTAGAGCAGTTTGCAAATACATATAAAGTCAATCATAATTTGTCAGATGATTGTTATTATATTGGAGATATAGCAGATTTAAATAATAATATTTCAGAATATAATAAATATTTTCAAGATATAACGTTAGTTTGCGGAGGCCCACCTTGTCAAGGATTTTCGATGGCAAATAGACAAAGAATTCTTGATGATCCTCGTAATAGTTTGTACAAACAATATTTGATTTTTCTTAATCATGTTCGTCCTGAATTTTTTATAATGGAGAATGTGAAAGGGATGATGAATAAGATAGATGAGATTATTCATGATTTTAAAGAATATTTAGGTGAAGAGTATCAGTATGATTATGATGTGTTGAGAGCGCAAGATTTTGGTGTGCCTCAAAATAGAGAACGTTTTATAATGATAGGTAATCGCATTGGTGTTGATCCAAAACAGATATTTGAAGAAATCAATCGTAGAAAACGAAAATCGTTTGTATTAAAGGATGCGTTGGAAGGTTTGCCACACTTAGAAGCACGAAAAGAAAAAGGTGCTAAAAATATTGAAAATGAGCAGTCCGGTTTTACTGTTAGGAATTTTGAGTATATTAGAAACGATTTTTATGATTTTATCAATGATGGTAGAGAAATTCATAAATTATATAATCATAAAAATCGTTATAATAATGAAAGGGATATTGAAATATATAGAAGATTACCGCAAGGTGCTAATTCTTTGCATGAATCGATAGCTGACATTATGCCATATAAGAATAGAAATGATATTTTTAAGGATAAATATTTCAAGTTGGATGAAAACCAAGTTTGTAAAACTATTACATCTCATATGAAATTTGACTGTAATATGTATATTCATCCATGGGAGGCACGAGGATTGTCACCAAGAGAAGCTGCTAGAATACAAACATTCCCAGATGATTATGTGATAACAGGACCTCAAAATATGTGGTATGCGCAAATTGGAAATGCAGTTCCTGTTAAATTGGCTAAAGCTATAGGAGAAGGTATAATAAAATATATTTAAAAAGATGAGACATTTAGAGTTATTTGCTGGTATAGGTGGATTTAGGAGAGCGATGGATCTTCTTGGAAAAGATCATATAATGGATTTTGATTGTGTTGGTTATTCGGAAAACGATATAAAAGCAAATGCTACATATTGTGCCAATTTTAACATTGATGATAATGAAGTGATAATGGGTGATATTGTGGATTTTACTGCAAATCAACAGAATATATTGTCGCTTCCAGATTTTGAATTGTTGACCGGAGGATTTCCTTGTCAAACATTTAGTATGATGGGAAAGAAAGCGGGATTTGATGAGGATAGAGGACAGATGTTTTTTCGTATCATGGATATTTTGGAGGTTAAACATCCAAGATATGTTTTACTTGAAAATGTTAAAAACCTTATCAATCATAATAAAGGAAATACTTTTTCAAGAATTAAACAAGAATTGGAGTCACTAGGTTATCATGTTTTTTCAAATATATACAATACTTCGGATTTTCATCTTCCACAAACCAGAAATCGTCTTGTAATATTTGCAACAAAGGATGATATAGATGAAAAATGGATGCAAGAATCATATACATCATGTAATGTAAAAGCTACATTTGATAAAGTGTATAAAAATCAAAGTACATCGCATTATTCTACAGTAAATGCTATCCTTTCGGCAAATGTAGATAAAAAATATTTTTTATCAGAAAAGATAAAACCTACGATTCTTGCAGATGGCTCAGCTAATTTTAAGTCAAAGTCAGATATAAATATGACTATAGCAAGACCATTGACAGCTACTATGAGTAAAATGCATAGAGCTTGTCAAGATAACTATTATAGTCAAGATTTTATAGAATCAAACGGTAAGATAAATCATGTTTATGATTATACAAAGGAACAATTGGCAAAATTGGATATTCGTAAACTTACTCCAGAAGAGGCATTTATGTTGCAAGGATTTCCAAAAGAATTTGTAGAAAATGCTAGAAAAGTAGGTGTATCAGATGGTGCGCTTTATAAACAAGCAGGTAATGCGGTGAGTGTTAATACTATATATGCTATATTGTATTTTTTAATTACAAACAAAATAATTGTTGAGTAATATGGATACACATTTCTTTTTATTTAACGAGGAAAACCGCATTGGTTTTAAAAAATTATCGGCAGCAGATCTTGGCCTTTCTTCAACAAGCCATCAATCACATATAGGTTTGTATGAGGGTGTTTTGGAATTCTTGGATGATTCTGATGTTGTACAATCTGCGATGTTGATTTATGAAGACTATTGTGAGGTGTTAAATTGTTCTTTCGATAGAATAGAGAATCCTGATGGTACATTTAGAAGCCCTAAAATTAAAATAGGTTCTGATTCTAATAATTCACTGGTTGCAAAGATTAGGAACTTTGTGAAAGAGTATCCTTATAATGATTGGTATTTGGCGTGGATGGGGCTTGAAAGCAAAGAATTGGTTTTTTGGTTGATAAAAAGTAATACTCAATATTATGAAGTTGCAAGAGAGTTTTTTCCTCAAAATAATTTCATATTAGAAAAGAGTTCTTCTACATTTAATGAAGCAAAAAAGTATTTGTTGAATAGAATAAATTTTCTTAGTGCTGAAATACAGAAAGATATAGAAGTATGCAGTATAATTGGCGATTTGAAAAATAAGTATAGAAGAATAGATCTTGATAATGCTGAGCGTAGATATAAACAAATTGGTATGGAAGGTGAATCTTTGGTCGCTCAATATTTGGAAAAAGAAAAAATGGCTGGTAGAATATTGTCATTTGAATGGAAGAATAAGTCTTCAGAATCAGGGCTTCCTTTTGATTTTATAGTTAATAATACAATGTATATGGATGTGAAGTCAACGGTATATGATTTTGAACAGTTTTTGTTTTATAGCAGTCAAGAAATAGATTTTGCAGTATCTCAAAAAGAATCGACATATTCTGTTTTTAGAGTGTATGATATGGGACAGGAACAGAAAAAACTGGCTATATGTAATAATTGTCAAACATATATGAAATCAATACAAAAACCTTTGGTTGATTTTCAAAATAATATTGCCACACAACAAGCTTTGGTTCAAAGTGTAAAACTTGGTGTTAAACCATCGCTTTGTTTTAATGATATTAGTAAACCGATAATATTGTAGATTATGGAAGAAATAGTAAAACATATCAACGATACAAATGCAAGTTATAGAACTATTGGTGCAGGTGATGCAAAGAATACAGATTTGTTTCTTGATAATGAACATTTTGAATTCTTTAAAGATTGTGGTGAACAAATAAAAGTTAGGTTACATAAAGAGAATCTTCAAAAAGCTATTCTTTTTATTGCATCAATACTTCCGAGAAAATATGACAACTCGTCAACTCATAAAACCATCCATTTCTCTACAATGTTTGTTTATGAACAAATGGCTTTACTAGATGCATTTTTTACTATTGATGGTGAAAAAGTCAATGATAGGATGCAGGTCTGGAATGCGCGTAAAGGTGTTGAAAAAAAGAATGGTGAAATAGATAATAGATTTTATTTTAATGGATTACTAGAAGATGTAGTATATAAAACATCAGATGGAGAATCTGTGAAAACAAAATTTACTATTAGAAACTATTTGGCTGGTGGTTACTCTAATTTATATATAATAAAAAGTGAAGACGATGGAGTGTTTGATATATTTGTAAAAAATGTTCTTGAACCTTATGATGATGGTAAAGATAAATGGGTTGATGAGATAAAAACGAAGTCAAAAACACCTCTCCAAATCATCTACTACGGAACTCCAGGTAGCGGAAAATCTCACAAAGTAAAAGAAATGGTTGAAGGTGTAGATGAGAATTTTGTCTTCCGCACAACATTCCATCCTGATAGTGATTACGCGTCTTTCGTCGGTTGCTATAAACCGGTTATGGAAGGTGATGTGATAAAATATAAATTCACACCTCAGGCTTTCACAAAGGCTTACGTTACAGCTTGGGAAAATCAAGAACAAGCTGTTTGTCTCATAATCGAAGAAATTAATCGTGGCAACTGCGCTCAGATTTTCGGTGATTTATTCCAATTACTTGATAGAAAAGACGGTGTCTCTGAATATCCTATTGATGCAGACAATGATATGAAAGATTATTTGGAAAAAGAATTGGGTGTCGGTCATGATGGCATCGCTAATGGTAAGTTGAGACTGCCTTCAAATCTTAACATCCTTGCTACAATGAACACTTCCGACCAGTCGCTATTCCCAATGGATAGCGCATTCAAACGCCGCTGGAGTTGGCAGTGTGTGCCTGTAGATTATGAAAATGTTGATTCTGCAAAATTCGTAATAAACATAGATGGCAAAGATTATCTATGGCATGATTTCTTGAAAAATGTCAATGCAAGAATTAAGAAAGCTACAGATTCAGAAGACAAACAGATGGGTAATTTCTTTATCACAGAAAATGTTACTGAAAACCAGTTCGTGAATAAGGTTATGTTCTATTTGTGGAACGACATCTGTAAAGAGGAATTCGGTTCATTAAACAATTTCTTCAGAAATTATATTGATGAAAAGAAAAGCGAAACGGAAGAATTTTCATTCAATGACTTGTTTACTTCAGACAAGAAAAAACTTTTGTCAAAATTTATGGAATATATCGAAGTAAAAAGTGTTGCTGACGTTAAACCTGAAAAATCAGAAGAGGAATCTGAATAACAATGAAACTTTACTTTGAAGAATATCAGTATCCTTTGAACTTGTTGCAAGATAATCTTGGCGATGAGGTGAATCTGTCGCGTCAAAATGATAAGGCAAATATCCCTTATGTCGGTTATTATTATAATGCCAAGATTAATGATACAGTCTTCATTTTACCTAAAGTTTTTATATCCGAAAATGGAAAAGCTTTTGACAGGTATAATCCAGAAGATATTATTGATATTTCTTCAGATGATGAAAAGTTAAAAGAATTTAAGAAGAATTCAGATGATGAAGTCGTATTTGAATTGTCGGTCTGGCTTTATCAGGCGATTCATCATTATTACGAAAGAAGACAAAACACTACCATAACATCTGATGTTCAGTTGCAGAATGTCAGACCGATAGGAGAGAAGAACTCAAAGACCATAATTGAAATCATCCTTGACTTGCGTGAGTTTAATAAGAAACATCGTAATTTGTTTACTTATATTTCTCTCGTAAAATCCAGCGGAAATAATAAGGTGCATTGGAATAAAACCATCAGCAAGGTACAGCCTGTTTTGCAGGATGGAAAGCCTTATTATATGGAATTTCGCAATAAGAATAAAGTGATAAATTTTGATGAGGAATTGATTTGCCTGTTTTATTCTGTGCTTAATTATCTTAGTCAGACTTATCATTTCAAATTCAATCAGGCTCAAGGTTATACTATATTGAAACCTTCAAAGATACAATCTCTAATCGATACTCAAAAAGGAACGAGATTGTTGAAGAAGATTCGCCGTAACTATTTCACTGACGAATTGGTTGAGCTTTGGAATCTACTTTACATTTTCTTTGAAAGAGCAGAGATGGTTGCTTCTGGAAAATCGTATCACGAGAAATTGTTGGTAAGTAACTTCAATCTTGTTTTTGAAGATATGATAGACCAACTCATCAGCGATGACAGAAAAGATTTGCCAAAGGAATTGTACGAACAACAAGACGGAAAATTGGTCGACCATATCTATAGAGATAAGTCGTTGATTGATGAGGAAAGAGATATTTATTTCATTGGCGACAGCAAATATTATAAAGAAACAACTAACTATAGTAAGAATTCTATATATAAGCAATTTACATACGCAAAGAATGTAATTCAGTACAACATCAATGTATTTAATAATGAAGATGATGTAAAGAATTTACGTTATCGTGATAAATTGACAGAAGGTTATAATATCACTCCTAATTTCTTTATTCGAGGTGCTATTGACTTTAAAAATCCTAAAAGTCAAGAGATGCATTTGATTAAAAATGCTGAACGATTACGGCAGAATGAACATTTCTTCAATCGCTTGTTCGATAGAGATACTCTGTTTTTGCAGACATACAATATTAACTTTATGTATGTTGTCGCTTCGTATGTTAACAATTCAAATGATATTGGAGTTAAGAAGTCGTTACAGACTTTATTTAGAAATAACTTCATCGCCTTCGTAGAAACAAGATTCGATTTTTCAGTGTTAGAACCCAAACGAGGAACATTGGAAGATGCTGTAGAAAAGAATTTTAGAAAACTTAACGGCAAGATTTATAAGCCAAGCGATACTGACGAGTTGGTAATCTTAGCTCTTGATAAGGACAAGAAATATCAGTACGAAAACCTTAAATTGATGTCAGATATAGAAGACGATTTCTATATCTATGACTATAAATTAGGAACAGAACCAGTAAGCCAACAAAAAACTGAGAATATCAAACCTTTGGTAGAATATAAGTTTTTTGATGCAGAAAAGAATGTTTCGTCAGCAGCAGAGCAAGAAGTCTTCTATGAAAAAAATACTGATAAATACAAGAAATATAAAGAGTCTGACACCATTTTGTTTGGCATCTATAAAGATGCAGCGCATTTAGAATGGATACAGAAAAATGGAAAATACAATGTCCGTTTAGGAAAACGAGCCGGAGCAGTCAAAAGAAACAGACAAGTCATTTCTGCCAAATATCTTGTTTTGTACGAATATAAGAATGAATCAAAATATTATGTTTATAAGTTAGATGCCAAACATCATATTTACGATAACAATAAAATGATGGAATTGGAATATCCTACAGAACATACGGAAAATCACCAATATTACATCTACAAGCTTATAGAACAAACAGAAGAATTAGGAGAAATCAATGTCAAGGATATTCTTACCCAAACAGGAATATACGAGTCAGATGGCACTCCGATTTATGTTTATAAAGAAGATTTGAAAGCAAATTAATCTCCCTACCATCTTCCTATCAAGTTCGTACCATCTTCGTACCACAGTCGTACCAAGTTCGAATATAATTAGGAATTAAGGGTATGAGGAACTAAGGGATTTTTTTTAAGTCGCCAAGACACCGAGTCGCCAAGACACCAAGGTTCTTGGTTCTTAGTTCAACAGCCAAAAGCCCAAAGCCAATAGCCTTAGTTCAACCTTCTTGTTCGTAGTAATAGGAATAATCAATTCCTTTCATGAAGGTCTCGCGGTCGTGAATCTTGTCTGTTAATGCTGATTGTAGAAGTCGTTTGATTTCGGATGAGTCAACAACGCTTTTCTGCATGGCGTTGAGATAATCGTTCTTGTCAATTTTACTCCAGTCAACGCATTTCTTCATTGAGCGTCTGAACATCAGGTCAAGCCATATCCGTGTGCTGCGGCCGTTGCCTTCCATAAAAGGATGCGCAACATTCATCTCAACGTATTTGTCAACAATCTCATCGAATGTCGTTTCTGGCATATTCTCTATGCTGCGCAATATGGTAGGGAAGTGTAAGGCGTTAGCAAAGGTGAAACCTCCCTTGCTGATGTTCTTGCTGCGTATCTGCCCCGCAAACTCATAAAGTCCTCCGAATAGATATGCGTGTATCTGCTGCAGACACTTGATGCTGCCAGGTTCCAATGTGCCGAGTAAACCGCTTTCGAACAAGGTGTAAGCTTTCTTTCTGCTTTGTCCGTCGATGGTGTTATCGCTGTATAAAAACCAATCGAGAAAATCGTTAACTTTGTTATTGGGTATGTTCTTTGCTAACAGGATTACACCATCACTGTCCATTACATCCGTTAAACGTCTTTTGCCGTCAGGTGCGACTAACTTTAACTGGTTAGTGAGACTAACCAATTCGTTTCCTTCTTTTTTTAATTTGGTTTTCAGATATTTCCAATAGTTACGGTTCTTTTGATAATCATCTTGATTATTGATTGCACCTATAATGTCGAGTACTGAAAACCACCATTTTGAATTGTCTTCGTCCCAAAGGGCTCTGACTTCATGGTCATTGTAAAATCTAATAGAAATCTTGGTCATTGGTCTAATTTTTATTGCTTAAGTTTATTAAATAACTATCCGCAAATTTAATAAAAAAATCGCTAAAATGTTTGGTGACGATATGATTTTTTGTGAAAGACAACAAGTTTTAGTTAGGAGTTAGCGACTAGGTGTTAGTGGCGACCAATGCGTTAGGGATTGGAGCGGCATCCTTTTGGAGCGCAGCGGAAAAAGATATAGCGGAAAGCCCGACGGCTTCGCCGGAACGCCCATAATTCAATTCATAATGCATAATTCATAATTAAAAGTTAAAAGTTATAGGTCAGTGTCTGAGTTCAGAGTTCAGTGTTTAAAAAAAACTTGTTGTCTTATTGTCTTGTAGTCTTGTAGTCTTTTTTTTATTTTTGCAAAAAATAAAAAATATGAAGATGTCATTCAAACCGGGTACTATGATTTATCCGTTGCCTGCTGTGATGGTGAGCTGCGGCGATAGTCCCGAAAACTATAATATCATGACGGCAGCATGGACTGGCACCATCTGCACCAATCCTCCTATGTGCTACGTTTCAATCCGTAAAGAACGTCACTCTCATGAAATAATATCGCGTACTAAAGAGTTCGTCATCAACGTGACGACGGAAGAATTGGCTCGCGCTACCGACTGGTGCGGTGTGCGCTCGGGCCGTGACTATAACAAATTCAAGGAGATGCACCTCACAGCGGAGCAGGGACAAGTCGTCAAGGCTCCACTCATCGCGGAGTCGCCGCTCAATATAGAATGTCAGGTGGTGGAAGTGAAGGAACTCGGCTCGCATGATATGTTCATCGCTAATGTCGTTGCTGTCAACGGCGATACAAAATTCTATGACCCAAGTACAGGTCAGTTCCAACTCAACCAAGCCGACCTCATCACTTACTCCCACGGAAAATATTATTCGATAGGAGAAAAAATCGGCGGCTTCGGATTTTCAGTAGATAAAAGAAGAAACAAAAACCAGAAGAAGTAGCATATGGATTATATTAGGATAAGTCACCGAGTCACCGAGTCACCGAGTCATCAAGGTTTGGTCGCTGAGCCTGTCGAAGTGCTCACAGCTCACAGCTCACAGCTTACGGCTAAAGATGTCAAAGAGTTATTGAAAGACTGGATAAAATTATATCCTAACTCTTTCGCTCCTGATGTGGAGTTCAAGATTTATCAGCTCGCTGATGGCAACATCATAATCCAGCTTCATGAGGATTTAAGCTCGATGGCAGTTTCATTGTTAGTTCTTTATTTTGAGACAACAGTCAACAGACAACAGTCAACAGATTTCGTCCACAACTCAGCAACTCAGCAACTCATCAACATAGAGGCTTACATAACAATCGACGATACAGAAGTTCTGTTGAAACAAAACGAAGGAAAACGTGCGATGGTGTTTTGTAGTCACCAAGTCACTAAGTCGCCAAGACACCAAGGTTTGGTCACTGTGCCTGTCGAAGTGCCAACAGCTAACAGTCAACAGACTTCGTCCACAACTCAGCAACTCAGCAACTCAGCAACTCAGCAACTTAATAACCAACAGCTAACAGCAGTTCGTTTTCTTCTAGAAGATAATTACGTTTTAGATTATAATTTTGAAAAAAGAGCGCAGCCTGTCAAAGATTGCGATTTGGTTTTTGAAGAACCTGAGTTTTCTCTTCCTGAAGAATATGAAAGCGTCAGAGTAGGCGATGTTGTGAAGAAGAAAATCGACGAGGTCCTGGAAGAAGGTCTCACTCCAACTAAGTTATTGATTTATTTTCTTTGCGGAGCAATCGGCTTGAGCATCGGTTTTCTCATTGTTTATTTCATGGGTAAATAAGAATTATGTTAAAAGAATTTAAGAGTTTTGTCGAGAAGCATAATCTCATCGGGAGAGATGACAGAGTCCTGCTGGCACTCAGCGGCGGCGTCGACTCCATGGTGCTCGCGAAGCTTCTTTTGTTAAGTCACCGAGACACCGAGACACCAAGACACCAAGGTTTGGTCTCTGAGCATGTCGAAGTGCCAACGGTTCAAAGTTCAGAGTTCAGAGTTCAGAGTTCAATCGCTTTCGCTCATTGTAACTTCCATCTGCGTGGTGACGACTCTGACCGTGATGAGTGTTTCGTGACAAAATTCGCAGAGGAAAATAACATACCTATTTATATAAAGCATTTCGATACGGAGGCTTACGCCAAAGAGAATTCTCTCTCTATCGAGATGGCGGCACGTGAACTGCGTTACGCTTGGTTTAAAGAGTTAAAGGAAATTCACAATTTTAACAAGGTGGCTCTCGCTCATCATGGCGATGACCAGATTGAGACGTTCTTCATCAACTTCTTGCGCGGTTCTGGTATCAAAGGTCTCAAAGGAATGAAACCTCAAAACGACTTCTACATCCGTCCTTTGCTTTGGTCTAACAGAAATGAAATAGAGGCTTTTGCAAAAGAGAATGGAATTCAATGGGTCGAGGATTATACTAACCAAGAAACTGTTTATCTCAGAAATAAGATTCGTCATAATATAATTCCGATTTTTGACGAAATGAAAAACAACGCTCGTCAGAGCCTGAACTTCTCCATCGACTGTCTCTCTTCGGAAAATGATTTGTATAGAAGTCTGCTCGAAGAGAAATTCGCCTCGATAGAACATGTCGACGGCGATTGCAGAAGCATCGATGTTAAATATTTTTTAGAAAACGAAAACGGACGACAGCTTCTCTTTGAATGGGTAAGGAGATATGGATTCAATTTCGAACAGTCCGAGTCGATGTTTGAAGCGATGAAGAACGGGAAATCGGGAGTGATGTTTTATAATGATAATATAAGACACCAAGACACCAAGACACCAAGACACCAAGTGTCGGTGCAAAAAGATAAGATTGAGATTTTTGAAGAAAGGGAAGGAGAGGAGGAAATCATAATAGAATCTCAAAATCTCAGAATCTCAGAATCTCAGAAACTCATAAACACAGCAACTCAGCAACTCATCCTCTCAACTTATGTTAAAGACGCTGACTTCAAACTGATAAAAGACCCTAAGGTTGCGGCGCAGTTCGACATGGATAAGATTGCGTTTCCTTTGAAATTACGTCATTGGAAAAAAGGCGATAGGTTCAAGCCATTGGGAATGAAAGGCTCCAAATTGCTGAGCGATTTCTTCAACGACTTGGGATTCTCTGAATATCAGAAACGTAACGTCTGGATTATGGAAGATTCTAACGGCTTGATTTTATGGGTTGTCGGATATAGAATTAACGATAAGGTTAAAATTCTTGACTCTACTAAAGTAATTTTTCAATGTGATTTAGAGAGTTAAACTTTTTTTCTTAAATTTGCGCACTTTTTTGTAGAGAAAATTTAATTAAATTTATTATAATAAATCAACAAAAAAATCATGAAAAAGTTATTTAAACTCTTTACTTTCTTGGTTTTGATGGTTCCATTCATCGCTAAAGCTCAGATTTTAGAGCCAGTACAATGGACAGTAGAAACAGAGAAATTAAACCAGAATGAATACAACATCGTATTCAAAGCAGAAATTGAAGATGGTTGGCATCTTTATTCACAAAACACTCCATTCGGCGGACCAATGCCTCTCTATTTCGAGTTTGTCGACACTCTCGGCATTGAACGTATCGGTGGTGTTGAAGAACCAAAAGCTATAGTTCACTACAGCGACGTTTTTGAAATCGATGAACATTTCTTTGAAAAAGAAGCTGTTTTCACACAAAGAGTTAAATTATTAGAAGGCGCAGCAACAGTATCTGGTGTTATCACAGGTCAAAGCTGTAAAGAACAATGTGTTCCAATTACTTATGACTTTGAAGTACAACTCGGTGAACCAGCAGTAGTTGAAGCTGAGTCTGCAGTAGTTGAAGCTGATTCAACAAATGAAGCTGAGAAATCAGGAAGCAAAGGCCTTTTCGGTATGTTATTGGGCGCAGTTATCTGGGGTTTGGCAGCTCTTATGACTCCATGTGTTTTCCCTATGATTCCTATGACAGTGTCATTCTTCTTACACGGTGACGAAAGCAAGGCTGTAGGTCGTTTCAAAGCTATCATGTACTACGTTTTCATCGTAACTCTTTATACACTTCCAATTGCAGTCCTCATTTTGATTGCTAGATTTGGTGGTGGTGAAGATACAACAGCAAGTATCTTTAACTGGATTTCAACATCATGGATTAATATCTTGTTCTTCTTGATATTCATGGTATTCGCTGCTTCATTCTTCGGAGCATTCGAATTGACATTACCAAGTTCATGGGTTAACAAAGCTGATAGTAAGACAAGCACAAGCAAAGGTTTAGGTGGCGTGTTCTTCATGGCATTGGTACTCGTTCTCGTATCATTCGCATGTACTGGTCCTATCGTTGGTACAGCTCTTATTCAATCATTGTCTGGTGAATTCTGGGCTCCAATTCTCACAATGTTAGTATTCGCGATGACATTCGGTCTTCCATTCGCATTATGCGCTTTGTTCCCATCATTGTTACAAAATATGCCTAAGAGCGGCGGCTGGCTCAACTCAGTTAAGGTTGTTCTCGGTTTCATTGAAATCGCTCTCGGTTTCAAATTCTTAAGCGTAGCTGACCAAACATACCACTGGGGTCTCCTCGACCGCGAAGTTTACCTCGCTATCTGGATCGTGACATTCACATTGTTAGGTTTCTACCTCTTAGGAAAAATCAAATTCGCTCACGATTCTGACGTTCCTCATTTGTCAGTATTCCGTCTCGTTCTTGCTATCGTAGTTTTCACATTCGTAGTTTATATGATTCCTGGTATGTGGGGTGCTCCTCTTAAAGCTTTGTCAGGCTACTTGCCACCACAACAAACTATGGACTTCGATCTCAAACGTATCAACCAAGAAAACTCAGATAAGGTTATCCAATATGTCGATGCTAAGATGTCTAACATCTCTGTTCAAACAGAACAAGTTGACAAAAAAGTTAGCTCAGTATTGTGCGAAGAACCTAAATATGCCGATTTCTTACATTTGCCTCACGGCCTTAAAGGTTACTACGATTACGAACAAGGTCTCGCTTGTGCAAAAGCTCAAAATAAACCTATCTATATTGACTTCACAGGTCACGGCTGCGTTAACTGCCGCGAAATGGAAGCTAACGTTTGGAGCGACCCTCGCGTTCTCGAAATGTTACGCAACGAATATGTCATCATCGCTCTCTATGTAGACGATAAGACTACTCTTCCAGAAGACGAATGGATGGTAAATTCAAAAGGTAAGAAGAAAAAAACTTCTATAGGTAGCAAAAACTCTGCATTCCAAATCTCTAAATTTAATGCAAACGCTCAACCTTACTACTGC
>JBGVQR010000051.1:0-45980 GCA_045127605.1 Candidatus Limimorpha sp.
CCACAGGTATTCTTTCTTCCAACGAACATGATTCGTCGATAGTAACTTCAAAATCAAATGATGCTGTTTCACCGACTTCTATTGTTTCAATTTCAGCTGTTGTGTTTTTGAATGTAACATTTTCATTTGACGAAGCTATTGTCACAACTGCATTTTCAGCCTTGTAGTGGCCGACGTTTTTAAACTGAGCATGGAGTGTATAAGTACCGCCTGGCTCAAAAGCGTTATCCCATTCAATGCCTGCATATTCAATAACAGGGTCGTTAACATTGATAACAAACTTATTATTCCATTCTAAAGTTCCATATTTGATATTAGCAGAAACCACCACAACTTCGCCATCATCGAGAGACTTGTCAAGGTTAAATGTAAACTCGTCAACTAAATCGAGTGTAGCACCAGGAACTACTGAAGTAAATGTAGCTTCTGCATCAACGAATGTAACGAATTCTGAATCGCTTGACAATGTCACCTTTGCTTCACCTTCAACAGCATCATTACCCACGTTTCTTATTGTCACACTCATTTTATTTTCCTTGTTAACTGGATAACTTTCTGGAGTATATGAATATACTGACAAATATGGGCCTTCAACTGGCAATGCGAGAACGTTCTTGATATATGGAACACGTTGTGGATGAGTAATTGTTATTGTCACCTCGCCATCTGTCAACACAGGAGTAATAGGAACATCTACCGAGCCTGATTTTCCAACCATTTCAGCACCTATCAAAACACCGTCTTTTGTCAAAGCTACATATGAAGAAGGATCTGCTTCCACTGTGTAGAAATCGATTCCCATATTGAGAACTTCTGAATGAGAAACTGTATTTTCGATTGGTTTTGTACGATATGGCATAACAGTACCGTCGCCGATAGTATGATATGCTTCCCAGTAGTATAACAATTCTATTGATGTTGTGGTTTCATAAGAACCGGCATGAGCATTTGCTACAGAAAGGTTTCCGACAAAAGGAACTGATGACAATGAGTTATACATATCATCTTTCCAGAACATTTCATAAACACCCTCTTCTGTCTGTGTTGGGTTGAGTTTTTTACCAAATACATTAGTAGCGCCTACTGCGAAATAATAATCTTCATTCCAATAACTTACAGGACATGAACCAATATATCCCCAAGCACCTTTCTTGTCTGCTCTAATAAATGCTTCACCTAAACAAGGGCCTTTGTCTGTTCCCCAGTCGCCTGTCAAACAACAGTTACCCATAGCCCAGAAATATTTATCTTCATTAGTAAGATTCTTAACGTCATCGGTAGTAAAAGCAGGATCAGACCAACCCAACTCAACACCGTGTGCTGTATAGTTCACAAAGCCAACGCCTTTGTTCATATTATCATAACAACCATTATATGTTGATGTGTATTTGTAAATGTTATTCATTCCATTAGCTTGGGTAAAGAAGAAATCTGTCGCATAATTGACAGCTGGAGTACCGACCTTTGAATTCCACCAGTCATCAACACCTGCAATAAACAAGGCATCACTCAAATATGAAGGATCTGGCATTGTGTATTGCTCATACTGAAGGACTTTCTCTATAAGAGACTCCAATTCCTCAACAGTCTCACAGCTCATTCTGCTGTAATAAATATCTGGGAAGATATCTTCATCCATACATGCATAATACAAGTCAGTTACTTTTGATGTCTCTTGACCCATCATCAAACTTGGAGTTACAAGATTTTTATCACCCACTACAACAAGGAATGATGGCTTAACAGCTTCGTATTGTTCTTTGACATATGACTTGATAACTGATGATGCAGTAGTTGATTCGACATATTTCACATCAATGTAGAAACCTTTTTGAGTTTTCCATGCAAGCCATGGCTGAAGAGCTTCTTCAAAGATTTTATTTGCCACAACAGTCATATAAACTGGAGTTCTATACATGTCTTCGTGTTCATCAAAAACATCAGCAAGTGTTCTTGAGTTGAACAACTGCTTGTAAACAACATCATAATATGGGCTATATGAACCAAGCAATGCTTCTTCTGTCAACTCAACGTCTGCACCTTCGAAGTCGACTTCAAAATTGATATCGTTAAAAACACGGATTGTGTTGCTTGATGGGTTGTAGCTTATTGGTTCCACTTGCAATGAAGCGATTTGCACGCCACGCATTGTTCCGAGCATTTCCACTTTTACCTCTGGAGCGTTAGCGAAAGATCTTGTCTTGTATGCATCTTTATTGTATTGAAAAACGACATCTTCGACTTTTGTATCTTTGCTATATGATGGCTGTTGTGGATAAACTCTTTCGATACCATAGTCGCTGAGCTTGTAATCCGTAGTGCTATATGCAGCGATTTTTACAGATGGAGTTGCTCCGAAAGGAACAGCTATAAGCTTCTTTGTGATTGGTAATGATGGAGCGCCTATTTCACCGCAAGCGACAGCATCTGTAAGGATAAGTCTTGAGAAATTTCCATGTTCGGTTTCAACAAGTTCGGTTTCAATTGCGTTATAAGAGACTGTAGTTTCAAAACCATTCAGTGATGATTCTAAAAGCTGAGTAGCGCCTCTGTAGTTAGAGTTCAATTCAATACGAGTTTGTGCAAAAAGGCTTACATTCATAATCATAGCCAGACACAAAATCATAACTTTTTGAAAAATAGAATTTTGCATTTTTTTCATTTGGGATAATTTTAGTTATATTTTCAATTTATTTTCTTAATTAAAAATCATTTTTCCTTTTGTCATAAAGCTTTCCTTATAAGAAAAAACAAGCTTACAAATTTATGATTTTTTTTGCTAACATTTCCACTTATCCACAAATATTAATTAATAATTATAAGATAAAAAAATAAAGAAGGCCTTTTGAACCTTCTTTATTCGTAAAAATATAAAACAACATTTATTATCTCTTCAAAATGCTTCTGTACAGATTGCTGTCATTGAGCACTTCCATTGCTTTTTTTATCACCTTATCTTCTTGCATAACAACCTGATAATAATTTTCCATATCCCATTCGTTACGAGCTATCAAAGCTTTAATCTGCAATTTGACAAGAGGCGCCGAACGTTCATACTGCTCCTCGTTCCATGTAACGCCTTCTTTTTCTGCAAACTTTCTAAAGTCATCCATCAGAGAATCAGAAACATTAAACTCTGTATTGAACTTATCAAAGTCAACATACTGACTTAATATTTCGCTTCTATTTGCCATGACATATTCTACGGTAAATTTATTAAAGACACCCTTTCTTACCAAGTCGGTATACAACTTCGTTGAATATGATGTATCTACCGGCATAAAAATATCTGGCATAATACCACCGCCGCCATATACTGTCCTGCCGCTCAACAAGGTTGAATATTTCAGAGAATCAGGGAATTGAATACTGTCAGAATGATAAAACTCCCCATGTTCCATCCGTTTTGTCATTTCCTTGAAATAATCTTCAGAACCTTTGTCGTAAGCTCGTTGTATACATCTTCCTGTTGGAGTATAATATCTTGCAGTTGTAAGACGCACTACAGAACCATCAGCGAGATTAAAAGGTCTCTGCACCAATCCTTTACCAAAAGAACGTCTGCCGATAATCACGCCTCTATCCCAATCTTGAATCGCACCCGAAACAATCTCACTAGCAGATGCCGAACCTTCGTCAATCAATATCACAAGTTTGCCATCCGTAAAAGCACCGTTCTTATCAGTCTTGAAAACCTGTTTTGGACTTTTATCACCTTCGGTAAAAACTATGTCTAAATCTTTTTTAAGAAACTGATTGCTCAACTCAGCAGCCACATTGAGATAGCCGCCGTTATTACCTCTTAAATCCAATATCAAAGACTTCATTTTCTTAGCTTTAAGCTCAGCCAATGCAGCGTCAAACTCTTCCATAGAAGTCTTCGCAAAACGATCCAACTTGATATAACCGATTTTCTTGTCGAGCATAAAAGACGCGTCAATGCTATTCAACGGAATCTTATCTCTAACGACTTCAAAGTCAATCAGCTCATTGCTATTGCCACGTTTTATTCCAAGGAGCACCTTTGTTCCCTTCTCACCTCTCAAATGCTTTGCGACATATTCATTGTCAACCTTTTTTCCGAAGGCGTCTTCACCGTCAATCTTAACGATTTTATCACCTGCCATAATACCCACTTTATCAGAAGGACCGCCCGACACAGGAGACACGACTAAGATTGTATCTTGAAAGATTTGAAAGGTCACGCCGATACCTTCGAAACTACCTTCCAATGGCTCATTCGCTTTTTGAACATCTTTCTTAGATATATATGCAGAATGAGGATCCAACTCCTTGAGTATTGTTGTGATAGCCTCTTCAGTCAGAACTTCAAAATTTGCAGTATCCACATAAAAATTATCGATTAGATAATAAATGGTTGACATCTTTTGAAGAGCAGCTTTCGAATCCATTTTAATGTCTTTATCAGAACCTTGAGCACTCAACAAAAAATGAGCAGAGACAAAAACGACAGACAATAATAACTTAATGTATTTCATACTTTTTCTATTTTTAACAAAACCGAATCAAAATTGTTCACTCCCAACTCCTAACTCCTAACTAAAACACCTCACTGTCGAATTATATCGAAATGATTATCTTCATACAACCTTATGATTGTAGAAGCCTTAGGTTTCGTAAGCACATCATGATACAGCTGAACCACATAATCCACAGACGACTTTATCTGTTCAGTGATTTCCACATATATAGAAGGAGCCTTATCGCCTGCGAGGTTCGCTGACGTAGATGTAATCGGATGTCCCAGCTTATGTATCAACGCCTTGCAGAAATCATTATCCACCACACGAATACAAATAGTGCTGTCAGCCGACACATTCTTTGCCAAGCCCTTCGACTCCGAATAAACTATACTCAACGGATTTTTTGCAGCCTTGATAATGTCTGGCGCAATTGGAGGAAAATTATTCACATACTCTTTCAACATCTCAACGCTGTCGACAAGCACAATCAAGCCCTTGCCCTTTGAGCGTTCCTTGATATTATAAATCTTTTCAACAGCATCGTAATTGGTAGCGTCGCAGCCTATTCCCCAAATCGTATCTGTCGGATATATAATAACTTTACCTTCTTTCAATAATTCACAACATTTATTTACTTCTGCTTCAAAATTATTCATAAAACTTCATTTTTTATTTGCAACAAAAATAATTTTTTTTTGATAATTGTCAAAAGACAAAGAGGCAAAGTTTCTCAGTTTTTATTAAATTTGCAACTTAGTAAAAAAAATGAATCATAATCATGTGGATATTTGTAATCGCCATATTTTTCGGACTTTGCTTCGCCTCACTTTTATATCTTTTTAACAAGAAGCAGCATTACAGCAAATCCTTGACAACATTACTATTTATTTTAAGATGCACCGCCACGAGTTTGCTCGTCATATTATTTTTCAACCCATTTTTTAAGATAAAGAAAAAAGCAATAGAAAAGTCGACGATAATCATAGCACAAGACAACTCCACATCATTGATTCTCACCAAAGATTCCAGTTTCTACAAAAACACATATCCACTTCTTCTCGATTCTTTAACCAACGAACTCGGCGAGAAATATACTGTCGACAAATATCTTTTCGGCAACGAAACAAGAGACTTCGACAGCATCAACTATCAAGACCATTACACAGATATCAGCAATGTCTTAAAAACTTTTAAGAAAAACTATTATAAAAAAAATGTAGGAGCTGTCATACTTCTATCCGACGGCATCTGCAACAAATCGTATTCTCCAGAACAAGACATCGAGTCTTACCCATTCCCTATTTATACTGTAACATTAGGCGACACAACGAATTATCCCGACATTTACATAAAAGACATTTTCTACAACAAGACTGTTCCGTCACAAACCACAATCCCAATCAGATTGATAGCCAATGCCAACAACTGCCGCAACGAAGCTATGAACATCAAGCTTTTTGTCGACAATGAAATCATAGAAGAAAAAGAGATTAGCGTAAACTCCAGCCGTTTCTCAAACACAATAGACTTCAACATTGAGTCGAGAGATGAAGGTGTAAAACAAATCGATGTAATTATCAACAATATAAAAGGAGAAGTCACAACTAACAACAACAGCAAACGTATTTTTATCGACGTCATCGACAAGCAATACAAGGCATTGTTTTTTGCTAAATCTCCACATCCAGATTTAGGAAGCTTGAGAAATATTTTAGGAGACAATTTCGAAACAGATATGATTTTCTCTGGCGAAGAACTCCCTGACTTTAAAAACTACGACATAATCTTCTTGCACCAGATTCCATATCTTGGAATGGATAACCAAGCCGAGCTTAGCAAACAGTTGAAAGAAAACAAAGAAATACCAATGTTTTTTATCGTAGGCGAAAATACTGATTTAGAAACATTCAACACAATACAATCATCCATCGAACTGAGGAAAGGAGCAGTAAACAGCATCCTCGACATAAAGGCAGATTACAACAACACATTCGGAATTTTCAACATCGACAATGAACTGATTGACGCCATCAATATTTTTCCACCGCTCTCACTTCCACATCTTGAATTCACATACAAGACAAATCACGATGTCATGCTCCACATGAACATCAAGGATGTAGCGACACAATCGCCTTTGATGAGTTTCAGCAGCGATGAAAACGGAAGGAAAAACGCATTCCTTTTCGGAACAGGAATCTGGAGATGGAAGTTATATGATTTCCATAACAATAAAGAATATGGCAATTTCGAAGAACTATTCTCAAAATCCGTCAAATATCTTCTGACAGAAAAAGACAAGGAGCTAATCATCAACTACAAAGACGAATATCTTAATAATGAACCTATTATTTTCACAGCAGACTTGAAGAATCCTAGTCTGGAACTTACCAATGAACCTGACTTGAGAATGCGTATCATCGACAAACATTCGAAGAAAGTCTATGATTTTTCAAAGCATAACAAATCATATCGCTTAAACATCAACTCATTACCTGAAGGCATTTACAATTTCACTGCAGAAGCGAAATTAGGAAACACAACATACTCAGAAACTGGAAGTTTTTCCATTGTAAGCATCGGTGCCGAGGCTCAGGATTTAGTAGCCAATTCACAAAGAATGAAACTTTTAGCTTCTTTGACAAACGGAAAGAATTTCAATGTCAATGAAATGAGCAATCTTATCGAAAGCATTGAGAATGATGACAGAATCACATCGACAACAAGAGAAGAAACAAATTATCAAGATTTAATCAATATGAAATTGATATTTTTTGTAATTTTATCGCTCGTTTCAATCGAGTGGTTCTTACGAAAAATGTTCGGAACATATTGAGCTTTTCGGTCGCTGAGCTTGTCGAAGCGCCGAGCTTTGCCTTCGACAGGCTCAGGCACCGCTGAACTTTGAACAGAAAATTATTATTAACAATAAATTAAAATACTAAGAAAATGAAAGTTGCAAAAAACACAGTTGTCACAATGACATACGTTTTACACCGTGAAACAGCTGACGGTGAAATCATCCAAGAAACAACAAAAGAACAACCATTCCAAGCTATTTTCGGCGCTGGCATGTTATTACCAAAATTCGAAGAAAACTTAGACGGTTTAGAACCAGGCGCAACATTTGGCTTCGCATTGACTCCACAAGAAGGCTATGGCGAACGTAAAGACGAAAACATCCTCGATGTCAACAAAGAAATCTTCGTACAAGACGGCGTTTTCAACGAAACAATCTGCCAAGTCGGTGCAACAGTATGGTTCACAGACAACCACGGACAACCATTCCCAGGCAAGATTTTGGAAATTGGCGAAACAACAGTTAAAGTTGACTTCAACCCAGAATTAGCAGGTGTTCCATTATATTTCACAGGCGAAATCTTAGACGTTCGCGAAGTTAACGAATCAGACTTCGGTGGCGGTTGCGGCGGTGGCAAATGTCACAATCAAAGCTGCTGCGACAGCTGCGGCGGCGGTTGCGGTGAAGAATAAGAAATTCCAAGCAATAAAAAAAATCGACTCAATTTCGAGTCGATTTTTTTTTATTACTATATTTATCATATCTTATTAGAAAAGGTAAACAAAACCGAATGAAGCAATTTGGCGAGTGTTAGCTCCAAGTTTGAATTCATCTGATTTTGTCGCTATACCAATAGCAGAAGTTGTCTTTGTGTGATTATAATTTATACTTAACAATCCTATTTCTGTAGTAAAAAGAATATGATCGTTAAACCTGTAGGTCAAACCTGGAATCAATCGACCTCCGATAGCAAATGTTTTATCACCGTTTATAGCAACTGCATCACCAATTTTTGTCTTATCATTGGACACACTAATTGGCATTTTTGCATCAACGTATAATGTTATCTTATCAAATCTTGCGTATGCATAACGGAAGAAAGGTCCGAAATCGAAAGTGTTAGTGAAATCTTTTGACAAATCCTTTTTTCCTGAAGAATATGCATAACCCAAACCAAGACCAAAGCCATAGCTTTTACCAGGAATCATATAACCGACAGCTGGAGTAACAGAAAATCCATTATATCTAGGATCATAATCTGTTTCGTGATTAACATAAACAGTCTTACTACTAGAATGACTTGCACTGACAGAACCTGCAACAAAAAACTGAGCATTAGATACTAAACCTAATGCAACAAAAACCAAAACGAGTAAGAATTTCTTCATTTAATAAAATTTAAGTTAATATTTAATTTGTAAAATAATGATAATCAATAAAATAAAAATAACAGACTATCACTCACAAAAGTACAAATAATTTCAATCAAGCATAAAGATAAGAGAAAATAATTTTCTATTTTTGCTCATACAAACACATCATACTTATGTCCAAGAAAATTACTCTTTTAATTTTTACAATATTATTTTCCATCAACGCTTTTGCCGACAATCCAAATGTTCCCACAAAATTATATTTTGGTCATAATGAATTATATAAAAAACCGAACTACGCATACAATCCGCACATCATCAAATCAAAATACGATTATTCCGACATCACACTTTCAATAACCCGAGGATGTAACAGCGATTACGAAAGAATATGCGCCATTTACAAATGGATATGCGACAATATCAGTTACGACACCGAATATGAAATATACGATGCTGACCATTGCTTCGACAAAAGGAAAGGCGTCTGTCAGGCTTATTGCAATCTCTTCTACTATATGGCAAAATCCATCGACATAAGAGTTGAAATAATAAATGGAATAACAAAGGATTTTGACGGGGATATAGGCGACGGTCACGGATGGATTTTCGCCTACACAGAAAAGAACTACGGAATATTATTAGACCCAACTTGGGGTGCTGGTTCGGTCAACGGATACGAATTCACAAAAAGCAACGACTGCTGGATGTGGTTCAACGTATCACCCGAATGGATGATTCTAAGTCATTTCCCTGAAAACAATTCATACCAACTTCTCGACAGTCCTATCTCATACAATAAATTTATATCTTTAACTCCAGCAAACTCACTATGGATTAGTTACGGACTGAATGGCGAAGACATTTACGACATGATTATGAACGACAAATTAACATTGCCAACATTTTATTCTGGCGGTGAAGGAAAATTCCAGTTTAAAGAACTCCCATTACGAGAATCTCTCAAAATAGGTCACAAATATTCCCTACGTATCCAAATGAAAACAGACAATATGATTGGAATTGCAAACGGCAATAGCGTCATATATAAAAATGATAAATGGAAACATGAGGGCGATAACATATATTATATTGAGTTTACACCTCGTAAAGAAGGCACACTAACTTTCTGCATACATGACCACGACGACGTTTGGTCAAATATGATTAGTTACACCATCGACACTCCTACCGATAAAGATTGGGATATGCTAAAACAACATTATCCACTCGACATTCCATTAGTCCGAGACGTTAAAAATCTCTACGAAAAAGAATGGGAAAATGCTGGAATTGACAATCACAAACTTCTGGAACTCATTGAAAAACACAATGTCAAAGAACTACCATTATTTTATACAAACATGGGCATTAATCTTAAAATAATCTCTATACCCATGTCAAAAAAACTCCACATAGGACAATCTTATACATTTATACTATCACCTCGAGACAACAACAATTTAGCTATTGTACACAATGACAACTGGTATATGGAATGGAATACCACTAATGACGGTTTCTACACAATGACCTTAACACCAAAGCAAAAAGGCAGTTTGACAATTTACCTACAACAAGGCGAAAGTAACCAATACAGCGGATGCATAACATACGACGTCGAGTAACCATCAAGTTGACTTTCTTTTCGACAATATCAAATAAATCCTACATTCCAAACATCGTCGTCGTTTGCAATAATATTTATACATATAAAGAGCTGCTTGCGTATGAAATGCATTACTAAAAACCAAACCTTCGTTATTAAAATTCCGGATTATCACATTATCTTCAGCATCTATTTGTTCCAGATAACACATCGCCTTTTCCTTATAACTTTCCAAGGAATGATAATAACCATAATAAAACAACATCGGCGCCACCGCATTTATAATAATAGAATCCACTGCAGTCTTCCCCAACGTTTTCTTCACATTACGAGCTGATAGCTTGTCAAACAAGAAATGATTATCCCAATAACTATTTATCTCCACATCAAAAAAATCTTTCACTTTTTGTATGCCACAAGAATCTTTGATTTTGGAAAACATATTCCCATTTTTCACTATTATCGCAGCAATCTGAGCCAGTCTTATTGTGGGGAAGTTTGGTGGTCTGAGTCGCAGAAACTTCCAATTAGAAACAGGCATAACCTTCAATCCGAACTTCGACTTTAGCATCTGAAACTCACGCCTTAGAAGCTGTGGGTATTCTTCGGGAGAACCAAAAACCAAAAAACCTGAACAACCGAACATCATTGACTCCACATAAGTTGTATTATCAAGATGTTTCAAAAGAACTTTTAAAGGCAAGATCTTTGAGAGGTACTCAAAAGAATCATTATTTACCTTCATACCGAAATAACGCATAAGTCGCTGATAAAAGGTCTGTTCCCAATCGATATTATTTCTTTTCAACTCAGAATCAAGGGTCTTACACTCACGTTCCAGATGTTCGACAAGCATTCTGTCAAACCACGAAACTAATGTAAACTCTTGAACACCACCAATCAATCCTCCACAAGGAATCCAATTCTTAGAATTGACGAAGGTATTATAATTGAGTAGTAACGAAATATCAAACTTATCTTTAATTTCAAGAGTCGGAATCTTGAGCGAATCCGTATCACATTCATAGACAACATGAAGAATCACATTATTATAATTGTCGTCATACTGGTGTTTATGTCTAAACCAATCAGAAGCACGCACATGCATCTCAACCTGTCCTGCCCATAAAGTACCTCCTATTTTAATACGAGCATTAACATAATCCGCACCTGAATTATAATTTCGATTGCCGACAGAAAGCACCGATATCTCCTCTCCTTCTGTAGTCTTCAAATCCAGATTGAGAAGACGATTTTCCCACAAATAATATATGAATTCCTCTTTCATAATCTCGGTTTCTAAACTTTGGACTTCAAAATTACAAAACCGAAATATGATTTGTCAAGGATTTTTGAAAGAATTTTAAACGCTTCGACAATTTTTTACAAAAAAGTCAGAAATATTAAGATTATATGTTAAAAACCATTAAGAATCAACAGTTTTTCACTCGGTTTCAAACCAAGTCTGAGGCAATTTCTTTAAATCTTTTAACATATATACGAAGACATATTTGGCAGGCTCACCGCCACGTTCAACAGTGATAGTATCCGTCGGAATTATTTCTTTAAAATATGGTTTCAGATATTTATTAGGCTCATAATAATCAAAGCTCTCAGTCAAGAACCAATAATCATTTCCCAACTGCAAACCATCTCTCTCCTTATTAATCCATGCATATTTATGTATTTCTGCAGGATTTCTAAAACCATACATATTGATTCCCAAGGGATAAGCCACATAATAATCCATATTTGCCAAAGGAAACCACTTCAAAGCTATCATTCCATCATCGTCTTTCATCTTTCCTTCTGAAATTGCCTCTTCTCTAATCTTCTGAAACTCAGGTTTTATCTGTCGCCATCCATACATATCAAGAGTAAAATCACCCTTTCCATAATGCTGCACAGTCTTCGATTTTTCTGTATTATTCAAAGGAATAAAACCTGTTTTAATTTCCACAACACCAAATAGCAATACAACAGCTAAAACCGATAACGCCGCAATTATTGATTTAGGAATAATAACATTATCAGCATTAACTTCATATTTATCAGAGAGTTGTGCTGCAACAAAAATCAACAACAACACAAAAGAAGGTGATGTCCAATGAGGTAAAATCTGTCTTGTCAGAGAGAAAAACCAAAACAATATTATCAAAGGAAGTGTAAGACATAATATCAATCGTTTTGGCATATCTGAGATAAATTTACGTCCTTTGATCAAAGCAATCAAAGCTATGATTGTCAGCACATAATTAACAGGATTATTATACAAAAACTCACCTGCCAACTCTGCAAGAAAATATTCAGGATGAAAGTCGCCGAAGAAACCGACTCTGTTACCATGGAAAGTAAAACTTATAAAATCGTTATTGACATTCCACAACAAAACCGGCAGCATACAAACTGCTGATATTAAAGCTGAAAGATATAAAAACGGATTCTTGAACTCTTTTCTCGAATAAAAAATTATGTACAATCCTATTCCGAGCCAGATGAAGACACCAGAATACTTCGACAACATCGCCAATCCAGAGAAAAGACCAGCTAACAACAAATGCTTGTTTTTCTCATCTTGAAAATATTTAACGAATTGCAATACAGCAAGTAAGGTAAACACACCTAGCGGAGTATCAGGCAAGATAAAAATTCCAGTTATGACAAAAGCATAAACCGAAGCAGTATAAAGCAAAGCCGCATAAAAACCAGTCTGTTCGTTTTTCACCTGTTTGCCAATCAGATAAATCAGGTAAGTGTTAAGAGTCATTGAAACGACAGACGACAAACGTAAAAAGAACTCACTATCAAACAAAAGGTTACAACTGAACAGCTGTATGAACCAACCAACCATTGGCGGATGGTCGAAATGACTCCAATCTGGAAACTTAGCGTAAGTCCAGTAATAGACCTCATCATTTCCAAATTCAAGGAAATATGCTAAAAAGCCTCTTAATAAAGCACTTACGCATAATAATAAAATCAAACATTTGTTTATATTCTGTTGTTTTATCTTCATCAAAAAAGGTTTTAAAATTAACGTATAAGACTGCAAATATATGCTAAAAACGGACTTTATCGTATCATAATTTTTTGTATTTTTGTAAAAAATTATAAATATAAAACATTACTATTAAACACTAAAAACAACGATATGGATTCAAATCCTAATGAAAATATAATTGAAAAAGTAACCAACAAAGAATATGAGTTCGGCTTTGTGACTGATATTGAAACAGATTTCGCGCCGAAAGGTCTCAACGAAGACATCATCAGACTCATCTCTGCAAAAAAAGAAGAGCCTGAGTGGTTACTTGAATTTCGATTAAAAGCATATAGACACTGGTTGACGATGAAACAGCCAACATGGGCGCATCTCAACATCCCTCCTATTGACTATCAAGATATTATTTATTATGCAGCTCCTAAGAAAAGAAAAGAGTTGCAAAGTCTAGACGAAGTCGACCCAGAATTATTAGACACTTTCAACAAATTGGGCATTTCTTTAGACGAGCAAAAAAGACTCACAGGCGTCGCTGTTGACGCTGTTATGGACAGCACCTCAGTGAAGACCACATTCCAAGACACCTTGTCGAAACACGGAATCATCTTCATGTCGTTCAGCGAAGCCGTCAAACAATATCCTGACTTAGTTAAAAAATATTTAGGCACTGTCGTTCCTCATACCGACAATTTCTTTGCAGCCTTAAACTCTGCTGTTTTCAGCGACGGCTCATTCTGTTACATTCCTAAAGGCGTTCGCTGTCCTTTGGAATTATCGACATATTTCCGTATCAATGCAGCTAACACCGGACAATTTGAACGTACTTTAATCGTTGCCGACGAAGGCGCGTATGTCAGTTACATGGAAGGCTGCACTGCACCGCAACGCGATGAAAACCAGCTCCATGCTGCCATCGTAGAAATTATAGCAGAGACAGACGCAGAAGTAAAATATTCAACAGTACAGAACTGGTATCCAGGCGACAAAGACGGCAAAGGCGGTATCTATAACTTCGTAACAAAACGAGGCATCTGCCGTGGCGACCGTTCAAAAATATCATGGACACAGGTAGAGACAGGCTCTGCAATCACTTGGAAATATCCAAGCTGTATCTTGAAAGGCGACTACACCACAGCCGAGTTCTATTCTGTTGCTGTGACAAACAACTATCAACAAGCCGACACCGGCACCAAGATGATTCACTTGGGCAAAAACAGCCGAAGCACAATCATATCAAAAGGCATATCAGCTGGTTACAGCCAAAACAGCTACCGTGGCTTGGTACGAATAGCTCCTAAAGCAAGCAACTGCCGCAACTTCTCACAGTGCGACTCTTTGCTCCTCGGCGACAAATGCGGAGCTCACACATGGCCTTACATTGAATGCAGCAACGACACAGCAATCCTCGAACACGAGGCTACCACATCGAAGATTTCTGAAGACCAATTATTCTATTGCAACCAAAGAGGCATAGACACAGAGAAAGCAATCGGTTTGATTGTCAATGGTTATGCAAAAGACGTCTTAAACAAACTTCCGATGGAATTCGCCGTTGAAGCACAAAAATTATTGTCAATCACATTGGAAGGCAGTGTCGGTTGATATTTTAAAACTTAAAGAAAATTAGTAATTATGTTATTCGAAATAAAAAACTTACATGTCTCTGTAGGAGGCAAAGAAATATTAAAAGGTTTCAATTTAAGCGTCAATGAAGGTGAGATTCACGCCATCATGGGACCTAACGGAACCGGCAAGAGTACCTTGGCAGCAGCCATCACTGGAAGAGAAGGTTACGAAATTACAGAAGGTGAGATTTGGTTCAAAGGCAAGAACATCATGGAGATGAGTCCAGCCGACCGAGCCAACGAAGGCATCTTCCTCAGCTTCCAATATCCAGTTGAAATCCCTGGTGTCAGCATTCAGAACTTTATGCGTACAGCTATCAATGCAAAACGCGAATACCAAGGACTCCCAAATATGCCAATGCCAGAATTCGTCAAGATGATGAAAGAGAAACAAGCTATGGTTGAAATCACAGCAAAGTTACAGAACCGCTACGTCAACGTAGGTTTCTCTGGCGGCGAGAAAAAGAAAAACGAGATTTTCCAAATGGCGATGCTCGAACCACAACTTGCAATCCTCGACGAGACAGACTCTGGTCTCGACATCGACGCATTGAGAATTGTGGCTAACGGCGTAAACCAACTTCATAGAGATGACAACGCATTCATCGTAATCACTCACTATCAACGACTTCTCGATTATATCGTTCCAGATTTCGTTCATGTGATGTACGACGGACGTATCGTTAAGTCTGGCGACAAATCTCTCGCTTTAGAACTTGAAGAAAAAGGTTACGAATGGATTAAAGACGCCATTCTTTAATTTTAAAATTTGTAACTTATGGAAAATCAAGATATAAAGAATATGCAGAATAAATTCATCGAATATGCTAACAATTCGATGGAAATGGTTTCTGCCAACGACACTCCAAAAGTGAAGCTGCTGCGACAAGAAGCTCTTAAGAGATTCATCGACAATGGCTTCCCAACAAAGAAAATGGAGAAATGGCGTAACTCAAGAATGATTGAATGCGTCAATGAGGATTTCAACCTTGACAAAATAGATAGCAAAAATCATGATTTCTGCTGCGTGATACGCGAACTCGACACTGAAGTCATTTCTATGACAAACGGCAAATTCTCTGAAGAAGAAAACCTTAGAGTCTTAGAAAACGGCATCGTCATCGGCAGCACACGCAGAGCGATGCAAAAGTATCCTGAATTATTTGAGAAATATTTCGGCACTTGCAACATCAACGACAACAATGGTTTTTATGATATAAACACAGCATTGTGGCAAGATGGTTTTTTCATTTACGCACCAAAAAATGCCATTGGAGAAAAACCTATACAGATAATAAAAATCATTGACGATGATAACAATCCGTTCATCCAGACACGCAACCTCATCATCGTTGAAAACAACGCACAATTACAAATCATTGATTGCGACGATTCTATCAAAGAACAATCAAGTTTTGTAAATTCATATACAGAGATTTTTATTGGAGAAAACGCTCAACTTGAAAATTACAAGCTTCAAAATCTGAACGACAATTCTTCATTATTAAATACCAATACAGCTAAACAATTAGCCAATAGCAGATTGCAGACTCACACCATCAGCTTCAATGGCGGCAAGATTCGCAACAACATTCATGTTGACATCGATGGTGAAGGTTCAGAATGTAATTTATACGGACTTTACCTCGTTGACAAGACACAACACGTTGACAATCAAGTGAAGGTAAATCACAACGTAGCTAACTGCAACAGCAACGAGAAATTCAAAGGCATACTCGACAACGAAGCTACTGCTATTTTCAACGGACACGTTTATGTAGCACCTAACGCACAGAAGACCAACGCATATCAGAATAATAGCAATATCATTTTGACAGATAAGGCTAAGATTAACACATTGCCATTCCTTGAAATATATGCCGATGACGTGAAATGTTCACACGGCTCATCAATCGGACAGTTAGACCAAGAAGCGATGTTTTATATGCAACAAAGAGGCATCAGCAAGGAAAACGCTCGCATGCTTTTGATGTACGCCTTCGCTGCTGAAATCAGCAATAACATTGGCATTGAAGCACTTCGTGAACGCATAGACGATATGATAAAACGTCGTTTGAAAGGCGAGTTGTCATCATGCGAAAACTGTGTATTCCAATGCAATACTCCAAAAGAATACGATTTCAAGATTGACTTAAGCAAGATATGACAAACAATTTTGACATAAACGAGATACGCCGACAATTTCCAATCTTAGACAGAACTGTCTACGGAAAACCATTGGTATATTTCGACAACGCCGCCACGACACAGAAGCCTCTTTGCGTAATCGAAAGAGAACGTGACTATTATCTCAACGAAAACTGCAACATACACCGCGGCGTGCACTATCTGAGTCAGGAAGCTACTGAGGCATACGAAAACGCTCGTAAGACTGTAGCGTCTTTCGTCAATGCCAAAGACTCTAACGAGATTATTTTCACAAGAGGAACGACAGAGTCATTGAACCTTCTTGCCACAAGTTTAGGCAAACTTCTTATCAATGAAGGTGATAAGGTTTTGGTATCAGCGATGGAACATCATTCCAACATGGTTCCATGGCAACAGATGATACAAGAAAAGCACGGCGAGCTTTTAGTCATTCCGATGGATAAAAACGGCGTTTTAGACTTAAACGCTTACGAAGAATTATTGAAGCAATTGCCTAAGATTGTCAGCATAGCTCACGTTTCCAATACATTAGCAACCATCAACCCTATCAAGGAGATGATTGCTATGGCACATAAGTACGACATACCAGTCATCATCGACGGAGCACAGTCTATGGCACATCATATCATTGATGTTCAAGATTTAGACTGCGACTTCTTTGTATTTTCAGGACATAAGATGTACGCACCTATGGGCATCGGCGGACTTTATGGCAAGATGGAATGGCTGGATAAAATGCCTCCTTATCAATATGGCGGCGAGATGGTCGACAAGGTAAGTTTTGAGAAGACTACCTTCAACAAAGTGCCTTTTAAATTTGAAGCAGGAACACCAAACGTTGGTGCAGCACTAGGTTTAGAAGCAGCGGTTAAGTTCATACAAAGTCTTGACAGAAAAGCCGTTGAGGAATATGAAGAAAATCTTTTGAATTATGCAACAGAACAACTTTCAAAGATTGAAGGCATAAGGTTCATCGGACAAGCACCTAAACGAAGCGGACTCATTTCATTCTTAATAGGTGACATTCATCCTTACGACTTAGGAACTTTGGTCGACAAGATGGGAGTTGCTTTGAGAACAGGACATCATTGTGCAGAACCTGTGATGACATTCTTCGACATCCCCGGAACAGTAAGAGCTTCATTTGCAATATACAACACAACAGAAGAAATAGACATTTTCATTAAAGCTGTAGAAAAAGCAGCTAATATGTTAAGATAAATTAAAATTGTAAGAAATGACTATTAAAGAGATACAAGATTCTATAGTAGAAGAATTTTCAATGTTCGACGATTGGATGGACAGATATTCTATGTTAATAGAGATGGGCAAAGACTGTCCAATGATTGACGCGCAATATCGCAACGACAACTATCTCATCAACGGATGCCAGTCGAGAGTTTGGTTACACGCCAAGATGGAAGACGGAAAGGTATATTTCAGTGCCGACAGCGATGCTGTGATTACTAAAGGTATCATTAACTTGTTGATTAAGGTTTTATCAGGACAAACACCAAAGGATATCGTCGAAGCCGACATGAGTTTCTTAGACGAAATAGGATTAAAAGAACACCTATCACCTACTCGTTCCAACGGATTATTGAGCATGGTAAAACAGATGATGCTTTACGCGGAAGTTTTTAATAATAAAGTGTAAAGTGTATAGTTAATAGTTTAGAGTAGTTGTAAGTGGAAAGTTATAAGTAGAAAGTTTATAAACATTAACAAGTAGACTACAAATCTTCCCACTTTAAACTTACAACAACTATAAACTATTAACTCTCAACTATAAACTAAAAAAAATGTGGGATATTTTTAAAAAGAAAGAACCAATGACAACAGAAGAAAAAGAATTATTAAAAGAAAGAATCATAGCGGTTTTAGGCACAGTCTACGACCCTGAGATTCCTGTCGACATATACAAACTAGGATTGATTTACGAGATTAACATCGACGATGATGCTAATGTACATATTTTGATGACTGTCACAGCACCTAATTGTCCTGTAGCTGACCAGCTTCCTATGCAGGTCAAGGAGAAAGTTAGCACTATGATGGGCGTCAAGAAATGCAAAGTTGAATTGACATTCGAACCAGCTTGGAATCCATCAATGATGAGCGAGGAAGCACGTGCAGAATTAGGATTCGATGACGAATTCGGTTATTAGTCCACGAATTGTTTTTTGTCATCCACGAAATAACACGAATAAACACGAATAGTATGGCAAAATAGTCATCCGCGAAATAACACTAATAAACACGAATAAAAAAGTCCCGGTATTAAATCGGGACTTTTTTTGTATGTCACACCTCTCAATTCTGAGATTTTGAGTTTCTGAATTTTTGAATTTTTATAAAGTGTCGTAAGCTTCAATCAAGTCTTTTGCAAATCCGTAGAACATCTGAGCCACTGCAGTGAAATCCATGTTAAGGTCTTTGCTCAAACCAATCATTTCTTTGAACATAGCCACGTTGTACCATTGCAAGCATTGGAATGCTCTGTGGAAGTGTAAGCGTTTCAACTCTTCGCTTGTTGGTTTATGTCCGAGGTAAGCCTCTAACAAACTCAAAGCTTTGTCGAAACCAGCATTGCCATAGCAAGCGATATCGTAATAAGGGTCGTTCATACCAGCGAATTCCCAGTCGAGGATATAAAGCTTGTCGCCATCGATGACCAAGTTTGTTGGCTGATAGTCGCAATGACATGGAACGTGTTTTATGTCTTTGTAAGTGTCACGCATTGCATCCAAGCGATTACGTAAGTCTACATATTCTTGTGGATGAGTGAAGCCTAAGTCTGTACAATATTTCTCGTATGTATCGAGACGATCGAAGGCATTATATTCATTGAATTGTAAATCGCTGTTGTGCAATTCTTTCAAAGCCTTTGCAGACATCTCATTATAAGAAACTATGTCTGTATTTGACATGATTGTACCTTCAACATAAAGTGCGAGTTTCTCACCTGTTCTCAACTCAACGTATTCTGTCTTGTTGTTGACGCCGAGTTTATCTACTTTTTGAATGTTATCCCATTCTTCGATTCTATCGACGAAACGTTCTGCGAATTTACCAGGGACGCGATAAGTATATTTGACACCTTGACATTCTACTACGTAAGTATAATTACTCATACCACCTTCGAGACGTTTTAGTATTTTAGCATCTGTAGCATTCATTAAGAGGTTAACTCTTTTAACGATATAAGCTTCTATTTCCATTGTTTAGTGATTTAATTTTATAATAGTTTGATAATTGCGCGCAAAAATAAAAAAATATGTAAAATAATTATATCCTTTTGCAATATTTTTTTTGTAGTTTTGCGTGGAATAACAATGGGGGTTTAGCTCATCAGGTAGAGCGTCAGGTTCGCAATCTGAAGGCGGCCGGTTCGAGTCCGGTATCCTCCACACTTTAAGACTACAAGACTACAAGACCACGAGTCAACAAGACTACAAGAAACCTCTGTCATTCCCAATGCAGAGGACGTGCGTCTTCGATGTCATCGGCATAACTTCCTACGTAAAGCTGATTGCTCCTTATGCCTCTAACAAATTCATAGCGACCTTTGGAACATTCCAAATATACATTATCGTCATTAGGCAGCAAGGATATGTAAGAATTACATCCTGCGTTATCGCTTACATCAATGGTCGCATCTGGGACGTTTTCTATTATCTCATCGAACGACTTCGTCGATGTATTCCATAGCAAGGTAAAACTCTGTAACTCTGTCGCTGTACCTCCTAACGAGGTCTCACCAGTAAGGTCTAGCTTCGCAATAGAATTAATATTCTGCAAATCGTCAGCGACTAGTTCAAAACTTTGAACGATACCATCACTGTCTTTGATAGGCACTGCCTTTACTTTAATCTTTGCCAGATGGTAATTCCCCAAATCATCAATATTTCCCGTCTGACGTGCAAAAGAAATAGTCTTGCCTATCAAGATATTTTTATAACTCGAGTGATGATTAGTAATATTAGTTCCTTCGCCACCTTGGCCGTTGTTTCCAAAATAATACAGGTGGTACTGTCGTGCATTTTGCAAGTTATTGCTCGGAACTTCACCCGTGAACACCAACTTGTCTGTAGGCTCATCGATTTCTGCCTTCATCTCAAGCAACTCACCTAAAGTTATAGTTCCTACACCTTGAACATAATAGGAACATTTATATGGTATAGATACATATATATATTCCACATTTTTGCTATTTCCCCATTGGATGTTTCCATTGGGAAGCAAGTCATTGAAATCGCTCCTAGTTTTAGAATTCATAGATAATTCAAAACGTACTGGAACCATTCTCTCCTCATTAACACCCTCATTCATCTTTTCTTTGTTACAACTGGCGAAGAACAATAAAAATGAAACAAACACTAATAACTTCTTCATCTCACTACCTCCTTATTTTTAAAGATTGCATAAAGAGCACCTACACATATTAATATATACAAGCCATTTCCTATTGGAGCATCGACATTGACATTCATGTCGGAGAAACTTGTACCTAAGGTCTCTACAGGCAAGACTCGCGTATCAATTCGAGACTCACTGTAAGTGTCGTAGTTAAAAAATGAATCTGACTTCTGTTGGGCCATTACTGAATATGACACAACAACAAACAAAAGTAATGTTGCGACTTTTTTCATAAATTTAAGCTTGGTTAATAATTAATTTGACGTCACAAAAATATAAGGTTTTTTCCGAAAGAAAAAGTTAAAAAAAGTTAATTTTTTAAAAGTTATCGGTAGCTTTTTAAAGTTAACGGAATAAAAAAATCGATGACAAATTCAATTCTTTGCCATCGATTCCTATATAAATCAAGTATGAAAATTACCTTTTATATAAAGGTCTTAAAATCTTCATAATTCTTTTTCAATAAGTTAGGAGTATCCAAACCATAAGGACATCTGCTCTTACACAAGTTACAATGCAAGCAGTTTTCTATCATTTTCATTTTTATTTTCCATTCTTCGGATAGATACACGCTATGAGGTGCACGACGTAAGAAGAGACTCATTCTCGCACAATCGTTGATTTGAATCCCAGCAGGACATGGCATGCAATAACCGCATCCTCTGCAGAAATCACCAGCAAGTTCTTCTCTGTCTTTCTTCACTTTCTCCCAGCGTTCTTCTGTCATGACTGGTGGGTTCTCTTGATAAGAGATAAACTCATCGAGTTCTGACTCTCTTTGAATTCCCCAAATTGGAAGCACATGTTCAAATTGATTCAAGAAAGCATAGGCGCAGGCTGAGTCGTTGATAAGTCCGCCTGACATGGCTTTCATACAAATGAATCCCATCTCTTTTTCTTTACACATCTGAACAAGCTCCAATTCTTTTTCCGAGCTTATATAAGAAAATGGAAACTGCAATGTTTCATAAAATCCTGATTCTATAGCTTCTTTAGCAATATGATGACGGTGGTTGGTGATACCGATATGACGTATCAAGCCTTTTTCCTTAGCTTCCAACATAGCGTCATAGATACCGCTTTTGTCACCTGGTTTAGGGCAGAATGCAGGATTATGAAATTGATACATGTCGATATAGTCTGTCTTAAGCAAGCCGAGACTAGTCTCAAGATCTTTCCAGAAATCAGTAACATTGGTAGCTGCTGTCTTTGTCGCTATGATGACTTTATCACGAATATCGCTGAGAGCATAGCCCATCTTCTCTTCGCTGTCTGTATAGAAACGAGCTGTATCGAAATATGTTATTCCGTTATCAAAAGCTTTACGAAGAAGATACGCCGCGTCTTCTTTCGATATTCGTTGTATCGGCAATGCGCCGAAGCCATTTTTGTTTACGACAAAACCTGTCTTACCTAATGTAACCTTTTTCATAATTCTTAATTAGAATATCAATGAGAATAATACATATAACCAGTGTGCTGCGACACCTGCTACGAGACCGCCGACAGTGTGAGCCAAGATAGCTTTTGATGTAAGGCTACGGAATCCGAGTGAGTCGAGCATTGCAGTGTGTGTGCTGAGATAACCGCTCCAGCACATACCCATTGCTGTGAAAACAGCGATAGCATTACCGTTGATGATACCTTCTGCTATGAAACGAGGGATAAGACCGAGAGCTGCACCAACAGCACCGAGAGCTGTGATAGGGAATGCAACCAACTGTGGACTTTCAAAACCAAATAACCAATTAAAGATGAAGTCAATCTTACCTGCGAGGTATGGTAACAATGCTATACCTTCGTAAGCGCCACCAGCATAACCGCCTTCTGGAGCGCCGAATGTAAGCATCATAACTACTGTTGAAATAATGAGAACACCAGGGATGATAGCGAGACCGATTTCAACGCCAGACTTACCGCCATCGAGGATAGCATTCAAGAAACGTAAGAAAGCACTGCCTTCTGACTTGAAAGAAATTTGTTGCTCATCGCCTTCTTTATCACTGATTTCAACATCGAGTTCTGGATTTGATTTCAAGATGAAACGTTGCATCAAACGTGTTGATACGATACTTCCGACAACAGCGCCTAGTAAACCAACCAATGCTGCTGGCAAGTAACCTTTACCCATCATAAACATGATTACGACGAGACCCATGCCGAATGCGGTACCGAAGTTAGTTAAAGAAATAAGCTGATATTTCTTGAAATAACGTGCGAAGTGAGCGTCTTTAGAAAGACTGATGATAGCTGGGTTGTCTGACAAGAATGTCATCACGCCGCCGAGAGCAGCAACACCAGGAAGATTATACAAAGGTTTCATAAGAGGACGAAGCACTACTTCAATCAAACGTACTACGCCAAATTCAACTAACAAATTACCCAAAGCACCTGAAACGACAGTGATAGCCATGATGTAGAAAACTGTCTCTAACAATAAGCTGTAAGCTGTCTGCATGATGGTGTTCATCATATTGGGCAAACCCATTTTGCTTCCTAAAAAGCCAAAGAAACCGAAGAATACGAGTAAGAAGACAACGGCTTCAATACGGCGTTTTGTTAAAAATTTCATACCTTTCATTTTCTCAAATATTTAATTGTTTTTATTTTACGAAGTTGATTCTCCATGTCACACCGACTTGTGCTTGTAATGACAAATTAGCTGAGTTTGGATTGACCATATCATCAGCTGGTGTGTTCATTGAGTTAAAAGCGAAGAATCCGTGGAGACGGATGTTTTGGTTTGCCTTATAAGGATAAGCTTCAAAGCCTAAACCTGCGAATGTATATTCAGCACCTGGAGTTACAGCATAGTCAAAGAGCTGTGGTGTTGGAACCCAACCGCTGTAATCTAAATATGTATGTTTGTTTCTGTCGTAGCCGCCTTTTACTATACCTGTGAATTTATCTGTGAAAGCATATTTGAATTCACCGATGATAGTGAAGTCGCCAAATAAGAAATCGCTTTGATTCAAGAAACCTCTGTTCATGAAGTCGATATAGAAATCAAATTTACCAAAGTCGAACAAATTGCCCAATGCGATATAGTTGATATATTCGCCTCTGTTTTGAGCAATCATATTGATAGAATATGATGTTGTTAAAGGTCCCATGTTACCGTACCAAATCAAGTTGTAGGCATACATGTTTTGGAATTTGTTTGTTGTGAAAGGTGAGTTTGTCACTTGGAAGATGATGTCGTGATTGCCGTCATTAGTATGGAATTCTACTTGACCGCCCACGTCGTAGCAAGCGAAGTTATTCCAGAACATAGAAGCGTAATAGACATCAATAGGAGGAAGGTCATATTCCCAGCCGCCGATAGCGAGTGGCATCTTACCTGCTGTCAATGACCAGTTTTTATTTGCATGATAAGAAAGAATCATATAGTCTGTCTTTGAACTTCCGCCATACATATCGATTCTTTGACGTATACGATATGAGAAATCTTGAAGGAATGAACCTTTCATCTCGAAGTTAAAGAACTTGCCGTCAATACCTGAAGTATGGCCGTTGTTTTCATTGAAATAATCGAAGTCGACACGTCCTTCAACTGACAATTTGTCGATAGTGAAATTCTTTTTCTCTTGTGCTGTAGCAACATTTGCAAACATTATTGCCAAAACAGCTACGATAAAAACTCTTAATACTTTTTTCATATCTAATTTTAATTATTCATTCATTTTAGCTTCATTACGTAAAATGTGACGCATCTCTGTGATGATTGTCGATGACTCTTGTATTATATTAAGGTATAATAAAGCAAGGTCAATATTTTCCTTATTATACTGAATTCTGTTCATCTGTTCGTGACTCATCTCTGTCACATTTTCTTCTCTTAGCTTGACACGTTCCATGATAGCATCGACATCTTTATATTCAGAAGTATATATGGTGATGTCTGCAGCATCGATAGACCACAACACTTTTTCTTTGAGGCTTTCCACTTCAGGAAGATATTTCTTATCCAATGGAGTGAAGCTGTTGTCGACATATTCTTTACATGGGTCACAGATTCTTCTCAAAGAATAAAGTATCTGTTCGATGCTGTTGTAAGAAAGGTGAAACCATGTGTTCTTATTCATCTTATCGTCGAGGCGACGCATAATCATGATTTCCTTTCTCTTAAGCTGTTTCATTATTTGCTTAGCATCTCTACAGTCATTAGAAGCTTTTTTCAATGTCTTGATATCTTCCTTCACGAAAGCATCGACGATATTGGTATAGATATCTTTCGACAAGTTAAGCATCTTGTTCATGCTTTCTCTGTTATGTTGGATAAACGACTCATAGATAACTTCTTGTTCGTTAGAGTTCAAAGCCTTTTCAAACAAGTCGTCATTTTCTTCTGTCTTATTTGCCTTAGCTCTGTTTTTGATGATGATATATACTGCGAGAGCAATCATCGCTACCATTGCAACCACACCGCCATAGTAGAACAACAATGCGATGAGGAAGCAGATTAAGAATGCTACTATAGCTGTGATGAACCATCCGCCGATGACGGAGAACATACCTGTCACACGATAAACGGCGCTCTCTCTAGACCATGCACGGTCTGACAGAGAAGCACCCATTGTTACCATGAATGTAACGTATGTTGTTGACAAAGGAAGTTTTAATGATGTACCTAAAGCGATAAGCATAGAAGCAAGAACAATACTTACCGAGCCTCTGATAAGGTCGAAGGCAGCGTTTTCTTCGAGTATCATCTCTCTGTTATCGAAACGTTTTTCAATCCAGACTTTTACTTTTGCAGGAAGAATGCTGTCGATAGCATTGACCATATTGTTTGTGAATCTAACCAAGGCACGTGCGATAGCTGAAGAACCGAATGACTCGTTGCCGCCGTTTTGTTTAGACAAGTCTAATGATGTCTGAAGAACTATCTTTGCTTTTTTAGATGTCAGCAAAGTGACAACCATAACGAGACCAGCCAAGATGATATATACTGTGTTAGCAGCTGACATTGTGTTGAGCGAATTCATGGAGAGAGCGTCCATTGGCACGCCGCTATTTTTCACGTCGATGTATGTATCGAGACCAGCGAGTGGCACACCGATGAAGTTGACGAGGTCGTTGCCTGCGAATGCCATAGCGAGGGCGAATGTTCCAATCAGGACGACGAGTTTCAGCACATTGACTTTAAGGAAGAATAAAATCTGCATCAATATTGTAAAGAAGATGAAACTTGCTCCAAGCAACTGCCATGTGTGTGCGTCAATCCAGGCGTGCATATCTGCTGTGATGAAAGCGGCACCTTTCATACCTTTGATGAGCATGAAATAAATCAATGCTGTAGTTGCTATTCCGCTGAAGATACCTATCTTCCATTTAAGATTCTTTTCGAAATTGAAAGAGAAAATAAGACGTGTGATGTATTGAACTATCATACCGAAGATAAAGGCGATAGCTACAGACAAGAAGATACCTACAATCATTGTCAATGCCTTGTCGGTGTTGATGAGTTCTCCGAGTCCCACGTCGAGAGTTCCGCTATGCATCTTTATCATCGCGATGGCCACTGTTGCTCCTAGCAATTCGAATACAAGTGAAACTGATGTTGAGGTTGGAAGACCCAATGTGTTAAACACATCGAGCAAAATAAGATTGGCGATCATCACCGCCAGATAGATGTATACGATTTCGTTGGCGAAGAAATATTGAGGAGAGAATACTCCGTTTCGAGCTATTTCCATCATGCCGTTGCTCATGAGAGAGCCGAAGATAATACCCAAAGAAGCGATGATGGTTACTGTTCTATAAGAAGCCGACTTGGTGCCGACAGCCGCTGACATAAAGTTAGTTGCGTCGTTGCTCACACCTGCCACAATACCTAAAATTGCCAATACGAAAATAAAAGCAATTACGATAGGAAGGAATGTTTCCATACTTTTCTCAAATTAAAAAATTTGGGACAAATATACTGATTTTTTCAAGTCGTTAACAAGTGTGAAAAAAAGAAAAATTCAGAGCTTCAAAACCTCGAAAAACTCTGAACTCTGAACTTTGAACTTTGAACTAAGGCTGTTGGCTTTTGGCTGTTGAACTAAAAACCAACTTATAGACTTATAGTCTTGGTGACTTGGTGTCTCGGTGTCTTGGTGACTTAATCAATCATGTCCACGATATCGAGTGGGTTGGCGACGAATAATTTCGCTCCGTTCTCTGCCAGGAACTCTCTGTCTCTGAAGCCCCATAACACCGACACGCAGTAGACTCCAGCATTGTCACCTGTCTGAACATCCACTTCAGAGTCGCCGAAGAATATCGCATCGTCTTTATCGACACCAAATCTCTCGCACATCATATTGATACCGTCAGGAGATGGCTTACGTTTGCAGGTTTCACTTTCGCCAAGAACAGCATCATAGAGACCTTTGAAGTAATGTTCGCACACATCTTCCGCTGCCGATTGAAACTTATTTGAAACGATGCCCACCTTGATTCCTCTATTCTTCAACAGTTTAAGAACATCCATTATTCCATCGTAAGGACGTGTCTTGTCGCAACAATGTTTGGAATAATGGTCTTTGAAACAAGCGAAACACAATTCAAACTTCTCCTCGCTTATACCTTCAGGCAATGCCTTTCTCAACAGATGCTGAATTCCGTTACCGACAAATGATGTTATCTCTTCTAATGTTCGTTCTTCATAACCGAACAAATCTAAAGTAAAATTAACGCTTTGCATTAAATCTTCTAAGGTATAGAGAAGAGTTCCGTCTAAATCGAATATCACCAATTTTCTCATTATTACTATTTTTTTGTTGCAAATATAATCATTAAATAAATAACTTTGATGAATCACCAAAGTTATTCATTATGTCGACAAAGACATTTCCCTAGACTAGCCGAGGTCTCTATAGAAAATTATTTTATAGTATTAATCCAATTTGCAATATCGACAAGTACCTCTTCTGAAATAGTTTCATCAATTGCGCCGTAATTAATAGCCGTTGCAATTGTGCAATGCTGGAAGAAATGATTCAGAGCATCATACTCTTTTATCACATTCTTCTTATTTTTTGGAAGATTAGACTTTATGACAGGAAGATTATCCTTACTCAACACTTGCAAATCAAGATTTCCGTTTAATGCCATCACAGGACATTTTATCTTGCGGATAGCATCTGCTGGAGAATATCTAATAAACCAAGTAAACCATTCTCCTCCAGCGGTAATAACTTCAACAAGATTCGCTTTGAGATTATCAATCAAAACCAAATCATTAGCCTTGCATATATCTTCGACATATTCAGCCTTATTCACAACTTCCTTTCCATCAGCCCTATCTTTGTAAATAATTCTCAAAGCAGTAGCATAGTCACTTGCTATATTTTGCGGCACGCGTTGTTGTTGCAATATCGCCTCATTTTGACCAACAATCAAATCTATGCCATTTGCCGCGCCACCAGCAAGTGAGATAACGAAATCCACACTTTTATTAGCACCCATCATAAAAGCGACAGTCCCGCCTTCGCTATGTCCCAAAACGCCAATCTTACCAAACTTATCCAAACCACGAAGATATGCGACTCCTGCTTCTGCGTCCGCAAGATTATTTTCAGTTGTCATTCCTTCTACAGGGCCTGTCGACTTGCCGACGCCTCTGTCATCATATCTTAAAGATGCTATTCCATTCTTTGCCAAGAAATCAGCTATTACAAGAAATGGTTTATGTCCGAAGACTTCTTCATTGCGGTCTTGAGCACCGCTTCCAGTAACCATCAAAACAACAGGAACCGATTTGTTTTTATAACTTTCGAAATCAACGGGATATGTCAGAGTTCCCGACAACACTGCGCCTTCTTCTTCATTTTTAAAGACAACTTCTTCTGTTGTATATGCGAATGGTTCCAAAGGAGTTTGTGGTCGTTTCAACTCAATACCACCTGATTTGAGATCAAGAGGAAGAGAGATACCGTATTGGGCAAATACACCTTCAATATTTTCTGACGACACTTTACGTCCATTATATGAAGCCCTCAATATCGGAATAGATATATTCAAACTATCTGCGTCATTCTTTATCAGTTCGACTGGAATATCCTTTGCGCCCTGTTCCGGAACATCCATAGTGCATGTCTGCGTTCCATCTGATTGTGTTTCAATCGCGAAACACACATTGAGTTTTTGTATTCCTGCGCTAAGCGTACCAGACCAACTTTCTGTTGTAGTAGATTCTTGTGCATAACTTGCGACAGATGCAAAGACTACTGCTAATAGTACTAATACTTTTTTCATAAGGCATATGGTTTATTTGTTACTTTACAAAACTAAATATTAATCTTGTAATATCAAAGCACTTCTATCGAAAAAATACGTAAATTCGCAGAAATAATTTTCAAAGGTGAAAGAACAGATAAAACAATTTTATCTCAACAGCTCAAATGTCAAGAGACTCACTGATAGCCTTGACAAAGAAGAGCATATATCTTGTCTGGGACTGACAGGTTCTGCAAGGTCATACGTTGTTGCAGCAAGTGCGGACATAATAGGCGGCACTAGCTTAGTTATCTGCAGCGACAAAGAACGTGCAGCTTATTTCTATAACGATATAGAAAATATCTTCGGAGAAAAAGACGTCGACTACAGCAAAAAACGCGTACTCTTCTACCCTACATCCTACAAAAAACCTTACGAGCCAGAGAAACCTGACAACACCTATATATTATCACGCACCGAAGTCCTTCAACGCATATCAACAAGCGACAGAAAGACTATCATCGTGACATATCCAGAAGCACTAAGCGAGAAAGTCATTACCCGCAAGGTGATGAATAAAAACACTTTCAAGATATCTGTCGGAGAAAACATCTCGATGGACAAGCTCACCGATTCGTTGGTAAACCTCAACTTCGAACATGCCGACTTCGTGGTAGAGCCAGGACAGTTCGCAATAAGAGGCGGCATAGTCGACGTGTTCTCATTCTCCAACGATTATCCTTATAGAATAGAGTTCTTCGGCGACGAAATAGATTCCATCAGAAGCTTCAACCCTATCGACCAGCTCTCCATAGAAAAACTAAAAGACATCATACTAATTCCTAACCTTCAAGATTACAATATCAAACAAGAGAGAGAATCGATATTCCAATATCTAAAAAACAAGTCTGTAATCTGGATTGAAGAGGAAAATTCTCTTGAAGAGAAAATCAACAAGGAATACGACAAAGCTGTCAACATCTTTAACGAGAAAGAAGATTTAGAAGAAGAACCTGACAGCATCTTCACAAGAGGCGAAGAGATAATTTCACAGCTAGAACAACTGAAGACCATCACCTTCGGCAACTTCATCGACAAGAAAGAACTTAACTCTATAAGCTTCAACACCACTCCTCAACCTGCTTTTAACAAAAACTTCGACATTCTGTTAAAAGACATTAACACTTTAAAATCGGAAGGCTACGAGATATTCTGTTTCTCAGAAAGCAAGAAACAGCTCGAACGCATACAGAGTATCTTAAACGACATACAACACCTCGACGAAGACAACAGCAACTTCACTCCTGTCAACCACTCCATACAATCTGGCTTCATCGACAGAGACCTGAAAATCTGCTGCTACACCGACCATCAAATCTTCGAGCGTTACCATAGATTCCGACTCCGCGAAGGTTTCGCCAGCAGCCAGGCTCTAACGATAAAAGAGCTATACGACTTGAAACCTGGCGACTTCGTCACACATATCAACTACGGCATCGGTCGCTTCGACGGCTTGGAAATCATAGATAACAACGGCAAACAACAAGAAGCCATACGTCTCATATATCAAAACGGCGACCTTCTGTATGTCAGCATTCACTCTTTGCACCGTATCTCTAAATATTGCAGCAAAGACGGGTCACAGCCTACACTCAGCAAATTAGGTTCTAACTCTTGGAATAAGTTAAAGGAAAAGACTAAGAGCCGCGTCAAAGACATCGCACGCGAACTTATTAAATTATACGCCGAGCGCAAGAACAGCAAGGGCTTCCAATATATGCCCGACACTTATCTGCAGACAGAACTCGAAGCCTCTTTCATGTATGAAGACACTGCAGACCAGCTCAAGGCTACCGTCGACGTGAAACGCGACATGGAATCAGAGACACCTATGGACCGTCTCATCTGCGGTGACGTGGGTTTCGGCAAGACCGAGATTGCGATACGCGCCGCCTTCAAAGCTGTATGCGACTCCAAGCAAGTGGCAGTGCTGGTGCCAACGACAGTGCTGGCTCTTCAACATTACCAGACTTTCTGCAAACGTCTGAAAGGATTCCCTGTCAACATCGATTATATCAATCGTTTCAAGACAGCTAAAGAACAGAAGAAAACTCTCGAAGACCTGAAAAACGGACGCATCGACATTATCATTGGAACACATAGCATCATAGGTAAAAACGTATCTTTCAAAGACCTTGGTTTGCTCATCATTGATGAGGAACAGAAATTCGGTGTATCAGCCAAAGAGAAACTGAAACAGTTTCAGACTAATGTCGACACTCTGACACTGACAGCGACACCTATCCCAAGAACATTACAATTTTCTATGATGGGAGCTCGCGACATGAGCATCATCAGAACCGCGCCACCGAACAGACAGCCTGTAGAGACTGAGCTGCATACTTTCAACCCAGAGATAATACGCGACGCCATTCAATACGAACTAGCCCGCGACGGACAAGTGTTCTTCGTTCATAACAGAGTGCAGAACATCCAGAACGTATGCGACATGATAACGAGTTACGTCCCAGGAGTGAGAGTCGGGGTGGCACACGGACAGATGGAAGGCGGCAAGTTAGAACAGATTATGCTCGACTTCATCGACGAGAAATATGATGTCTTGTTATCAACTACCATCATCGAAGCTGGGCTTGACATACCTAACGCCAACACCATCATCATCAACGAGGCGCAGAACTTCGGCCTCAGCGACTTACACCAGCTCAGAGGAAGAGTGGGACGTTCCAACAAAAAGGCTTTCTGTTATTTGTTAGCACCGCCACTGTCGACACTATCAGACGAGTCGCAAAAGAGACTACGTGCCATCGAGGATTTCTCCGACCTTGGCAGCGGATTCAACATAGCACTGCGCGACCTTGACATACGCGGTGCCGGCAACTTATTAGGTGCCGAACAAAGCGGTTTCATCAACGATATCGGATTTGAGACTTATCACAAAATCCTCGACGAGGCAATACTTGAACTTAAAGAGACAGAGTTCAAAGACATTTTCGAAAACGAGCTCAAAGACAAGAAATTCGTCAGCGAATGTGTGTTTGAATCTGACCTCGAGATATTGATACCTAATGAATATGTAGAGTCTTCTGCAGAACGTATCAGCCTCTACACCGAACTCGACCACATACAAAACGAAGAAGGTCTAGAACGATTTACCAACAACTTGGCAGACCGCTTCGGACAGATTCCACATCAGACAGAGGACCTGCTCAACACCATGAGACTACGCTGGCTGGCAAGAGACTTAGGATTCGAGAAGATAACTCTGAAACATAAAATAATGACAGCCTATCTTGTCTCAAACCAAGAGTCGGAATATTATCAGACCGACACCTTCATGAAAATCATCAGATATGCTGGCGCAAATCAAAGACGTTGCAAGGTAAAGGAACTCAACGGAAAGAATATTGTCTACATCGATGCCGTCACCAACGTAGGAGAAGCATTGAAAGTGCTGAGGACAATTGATGTTAGTTAGGAGTTAGGAGTCAGGAGTCAGGAGTTAGGAGTTAGGAGTTAGGAGTTTAAAGTTCAGGGTTCAGAGTTCAGAGTTCATCGTTCAAAGTTCATCGTTCAGCCTCTTCATAATCTTACTTGTTGCACCGATGCTGAGTTGGATGTAATCTTGGCAGATTCCTGAGGCTTTGTTGTAGAAGTTATCATCGTTCATCAGCTGTTCGAAGATGTCATCAAATTCCTGTTGGTTTTCAACAGAAAACATACCGCCATCTCTCACAAGGTCGACAGCCTCGACAAACTTGGTATATTTAGGGCCGACGACTACAGGGCATCCGAAGACGAGAGCTTCTTGTGTGTTGTGTATGCTACTCATAAATCCACCACCCACATACGCAAAACGAGCGTATTTGTAGATTTGTTTTAAAATCCCAATAGTATCAACGACTAATACTTTTTTATGTTGCTGAGCTGCTGAGTTGCTGAGTTGCTGAGATATTGGCAAAGTCAGCCGGCTGTACAAAACATAACTATCAAGTTGGGATGTTATCTGTTTTATATGAGATTCTGAGACATCATGTGGCGCGATGATAAGGCTGTAATCGTCAGGCATTTTTTTAGAGAACGGAATGATAAACTTCTCATCTGAAGGCCAGGAACTGCCAGCGATGATGCAATGTCTTCCTGCGATAAACTCTTCTATTTCAGGGAATGACTTCGACTGCTTTGCGATGTCATACACTCTGTCGAAACGAGTGTCGCCTGTCACAGTAGCATTTTCTATTCCAATAGACTTCAGCAGTTTTGCAGTTTCGTCGTTCTGCACAAAATAATGAGACACATTAAGCAACTGTTTTCTAAACCAAGTTGAATAGAATTTAAAGAAATAATGATCAGGATGAAGCAGGGCCGATATATAATATAAAGGTATATCGTTCTTCTTCAGCACCTTCATATAATTAAACCAGAAGTCATATTTAACGAAGAAAGCCGCCTTGATGTTAAAGTTTCGAACTAGTTTCTTTGCGTTTTGCAAGGTATCGGACGGCATATATGCCACTTTGTCTGCGACTGGAAAATTCTTCCTCGGTTCATATCCCGAAGGAGAGAAAAATGTGAGTAAAATTTTATACTTCGGAAAATTCTTTTTCAGACTCTCTATGACAGGCAGTCCCTGCTCAAACTCGCCCAAGGAAGACACATGCATCCAGAGCCATTCGTCGTCTTTGTGTTCAGTGACGAGATTCTCCCATTGTTTGTTTCTTCCCTTCCACCACTGCTGAGCTTTTTTGTTTCCAAACAAAGAAGCTACAGCGACCAAGCCGCTATACAACCTTATAGCCAGAGAGTAAAAGAAATTCATGATTAGAAGTAATAATATTCAGCAGGCATTCTTTTGTATGTTGGAATATAGACAGAGAGACGTATTCCGTAATATCTGTCGAGGTAAGTCTTAAGGTCAGGACCCATCAGATTGAAATCCCACTGACGTAATGGTTTGGTATGAGCCTGAGTAAATTCGAGTGACACAGAAAAGTTCAGCACTCTAGAGTTACTCATATACATATAACCTATTTCACCAGAATAAGCCAATCCTCCACGCATTCTGTCGTAGCCATAACGATAATCGCCATCAAGATTTGCTGGTGGTGAAGCATAAGATGAAAATTCTATTCTTATTCTATTCATAAGATAACCCAAGCCGCCACTGACAAAGAAGCCGCAGTTAGGATTTGGTGCGCAAACATTGAAAATCTTACCAAACTTGCCCTGCAAATGAAATCCACGTTCAAACATCGCGTAACTAGCCCAAATACCATCACCTGTAACCAACTCGCCGCTATTGTCTAAAATGACACCTAATATGTCTTCTCGTGAAGCTCTTATCTTATCTCCAAAAATAAAGTTAGCATTGGCAGTCCACATCCAGTTTTTATCCGTCTTATAAAGAACACTGGCACCTACAGTTGAATTGTTACAATATAAAATTTTAGTGTCAGCACCTGGAAACTGATATGAATATGTAGCACTGAACATAGTAGTAGGCACACACTCTTTTTTTATATCTTTTTGTGCTTCAGCTACAAAAGGACATATAAAAACCAATAATAAAGGAAGTAATTTAAATCTCATCTCTTAAATTTTATGCATTGCAAATATAATAAACGTTTCGTTATTCATGTTATTATAAACGTAATTTATTTCCTGCTAAACATGTATTTAAAAAAATATTTTCTTAACTTTGCAAAAATAATTAGAATATGAAAACACTCGCTTCAAACTTAATTAAAATCAGTACATTAATCTTGGTAATAACATTTCTAGCATCATGTAGAGATAGAAATAAAACCAAAAACTACTTCATAGTAGAAGACAACAGATATGAAATAAAATCTGGAGAAATCATCAACAATGGTGAAAGCAGCAATGGCTTCAGTCTAGACCTACGTCTTTATGACGAAAGCAAGGAGAACTTCTTAAGTTTTGTCATTGTATCACCACAGGCCGAAAGCATCCCTAGCTCAACATATACCGACTTTGAAGGTTCATGGGTTTTAGGATATAAAGATGGCAACTACACTAGCATCGGCAGCATAAACACAGGTAAAGTTGTAATAAACAGATCTTCAGATGGATATTCTATCGAGATAGAATGTGTCGACCAATATAGCAATAAAGTAGAAGGTCGCTACAAAGGTGAATTAACAGCAAAAGACGAAAACAATTTAGTCAAAAAACTCCCTGAATACGTTCTTCCTAACGAAATATATGACGAAGTCATCGACCTTATCCCAGTATATTCAGGCACAACACCTCCTGACATGAAAGGCGAATACGTCTCATCACCTCATGCTCTCATATATGAATCATACGGAGAAAAACCTGACTCATTACAATTCTACTCAGACCGTTACATGGGATTCATTTATACCAACAAACAAATGAACTTCTATGGCAAACAATACGACTCTTTAGATCGTAAATACATAGAAGAAATCCAGTATAATGTCAAGATAACTGGTAGCAATGACCAATTCACATGTTATTATGTAGTTGACGGCTACGTCCAAGGTTATTATGCACAACAAGCTTTCATCTTCAGCGGCAAGAAAACAGATGCTGGACTTGAAGACTTCCACACAGCAGTTGTATTGTTGGAAACCAGCGGCAATCCAAACATGTATGAAAAACATTCTTACAGAGTTTTGAAAGACTACGACGGCTTGGCTGAAAAGAACAACTGGCTTTCTGGCAGAAGTGCTGCAACAACATCAACAAGAGGAAACAATGCCTTCGATATTTGGATGAAATAAATTATCTGAATCTATAACATCACAAATAACATGTCTGAAGAAAGTATTATTTCCGAATTCATATTACCCAACGGTATAAAGATACTTCACAAACATAGACCTGGAGCCATAGCGCATCTGGCGTTGATGGTAAATACAGGAATGCGCGATGAGCTTGACAATGAAAACGGTCTGGCACATTTCGTAGAACACATGTTATTTAAAGGAACAAAAAAACGTAAAGCTTACCACGTACTGAGCTGTCTCGAAAACGTAGGTGGTGAGCTTAACGCTTATACAACCAAAGAAGAAACCTGCATCCACGCTTCATTTCTGAAAGAACATTACAACAAAGCCATAGAGCTTATCGCTGACGTAGCATTTAACAGCACATATCCAGCTAATGAAGTAGAGAAAGAAAAAGAAGTCATCATCGATGAGATAAACTCCTACCGCGACGCCCCTGCTGAAGAGATATTCGATGAATTTGAAAACAACCTATACAAAGGTCATGAGATGGGCCGTAACATATTAGGAACCACCGACCTCGTCAGCAACTACACACGTACCGACTTGTGTAATTTCATCAAGAACAATTATTCAACAGATAAAATGGTCGTCGCTACAATAGGCGACATTCCTTTTGCCAAGTTCAAGAACAAGATAATATCACACTTCGGCGACTACCAACAAACAAGCACCGAATGTCGCAGGAAGAAATTCGAAGGTCTGCAAAAGTTCACCAAGATAGAAGAAAGAAACAACCACCTTTCACACTGCATCATCGGAGGCATAGCATATCATATCGACAGCCAACAGAAAATGCCGATGGTTTTACTGAATAACATCTTAGGTGGTCCAGGCATGAACTCCAGACTCAACCTCAACATACGAGAGAAATACGGTTTCGCTTACACTATCGAATCACAATATAATGCCTATTCCGACACTGGCAACTTCTCGATATACATGGGCGTTGACCCACATTCTTTAGACAAAGCCGTCGACTTGGTCTTCAAGGAAATGAATAAATTAAAAGACAACAAACTCGGCAGCATTCAGTTATCCAATGCCAAAAATCAATTAGTCGGACAACTGGCTTTAAGCTGCGAGTCGGGAATGGGAGAACTATTATCAATGACACGCGCTGGATTCTCTAAAGAAAAGATAGAGCCATTGTCTGAGACAGTAAGAAAAATACGCAGTCTCACATCCGATGACATTCTTGAAGTCGCAAATGAAATATTCGACGATAAGAATATAAATCTTATGATTTACAAAGGATTATAAAATACATTATCAAAAATAAAATAATTCTTGATTTTTTATTTTTTTTATCATACCTTTGGTGTCTCTCTAAAAAATAATGCGCCATGCTAATACAGAAAGACTCCAAAAAGCTGCCCATTATAGGAATCACACAAGGTGACATAAATGGCATTGGTTATGAGATTATCCTGAAAACTCTTTGCGACAGCAGAATTTTTGATTCATTTGTGCCAATCGTATATGGGCAATCGAAAGTTTTCTCTTATTACAAGAAAAACTTCAACATGGAAGACCTTTCGTATTCTCTGATTCGCGACCCGCACCAAGCACAAGCCGGAAGAATCAACTTCATAAACCACACCGATGAAGAACTGAAGATAGAGCCTGGCATCGCGACAAGCATCGCTGGCAAAGCATCTTTCGACGCACTTAAGCTCGCTGTCGATGACCTACACAATGGCTACATCGACGCATTGGTGACAGCACCTGTCAACAACAACACCATACAGTCGGAACAGTTTCACTTCACTAGTCAAAAGGAATATATAAGTTCCTTATATAAAGACTGTACACCTCTCATGCTGATGGCTTCAAGCAAGCTGATAATAGGAAGTGTGACAAACCACGTCTCATTGAGAGAGACACCAGATGCCATCACGAAAGAACTTATAACAGCTAAACTCGATGTCTTTGTCAAGACTTTGAAACAAGACTTCGGCATCAAATATCCACGCATCGCTGTCATGGGCCTTAACCCACACATCGGCGACGGCGGACTCTATGGCAAGGAAGAACTTGAGGTAATAATACCAGCCATAAAAGAAGCTAAAGAAAAAGACCAGCTTGTCTTCGGACCATTCTCTGCCGACGGCTTCTTCGGCTCCGCTGCATGGACGAAATACGACGGAGTGTTGTGCATGTTCCACGACCAAGCCATGATATCGTTCAAGATTTTAGCTGTTGACGGCGGAGTCAACTTCACAGCAGGACTCCCTGTCGTAAGAACAGGTCCTGACCACGGAACAGGCTACGACATCGCAAACAAAAACGTTGCTGACGCCAATTCATTCCGTCACGCTATCTATCTCGCTATCGATGTGCTGAAGAATAGAGAAGAGACTTTTTGAGTTACTGAGTTGCTAAGTTACTGAGTTACTGAGTTGTTGAGTTACTAAGTTGCTGAGTGGATTTTACGTAAAAACTTTTGAGTTTTAGAGGTTCTGAATCATTGTTTTTTTCGTATGTTTGCTGTATGAATTATACAGTAGATAAAATAGAGTCAATAGTAGAAGGCAGAATCTTCGGCCATCATAACAATTCTCTTGTTATCAAAGAATTGCTCTTCGATAGCAGACTTATTATATTACCAGAAAACACATTGTTTTTTGCTTTAAAAAGCCAGCGCAACGATGGTAATAAATATATAAAAGAACTATACAGCAAAGGCGTTAGAGCTTTCGTCGTGGAAACTCTTCCCGACATTGCCGAAACCGTCAATGACGCTGTTTTCATCTTGGTCGATAATACACTACAAGCTCTTCAGAAAGTAGCGTCTTCTCATAGAAATAACTTCAACATTCCAATAGTCGGAATAACTGGCAGCAACGGCAAAACCATCATCAAAGAATGGCTTTATCAAATCTTCAGTCCAGAGACATCAGCCATCAGAAGTCCTAAGAGCTACAACTCACAAATAGGCGTTCCTTTGTCGGTGTGGCAGCTTAACGAGACACACCAGATAGGATTTTTCGAAGCTGGCATTTCTCGTCCTAACGAGATGCAAAATCTTGAAGAGATAATAAAACCTACAATAGGAATCTTTGCCAATATCGGCGAAGCACACGGCAAAAACTTCGACAACATCAATAATAAAGTCGAAGAAAAGCTAAAGCTATTTCGTAATGTCGACACATTAATATATTGTCTCGACCATAAAGAAATCAGAGAAGCCGTAAGCAAATTAAATATCAACACTTTCACATGGAGCAGAAACGATGAAAATGCCGATGTCTTTATTTCCTCCATCGAGAAAAAAGAAGACCACACCAACATCTCGGCTTTTTTAAAAACTCAAAATCTCAGGAACTCAGAAACTCAGAAACATAACAACTTAGCAACTCAGAAACTCAGAAACTCAGAAACTCAAAAACTCAAAAACTCAGCAACTCAGCAACTCAAAATAAGCATCCCTTTCACTGATGATGCTTCTATTGAAAACGCTATACATTGCTGGCTCACAGCATTGAAATTCAACATTGCAGAAGACATCATAGAGAAGAAGATGACGCAGCTCTCTCCTATCGCGATGCGCATGGAACTGAAGTCTGGTATTAACAATTGCGAAGTCATCAACGACAGCTACAATTCCGACATCAACGCACTTACGATAGCACTCGATTTCATGAACCAGCAGCATCACGGAAAGAAACGCGTCGTGATATTATCCGATATCTTACAAAGCGAGCTGACAGAAAACGACTTATATGAAAAAATAGCGCAACTACTTAAAAACAAAGGCGTTGATTTAATTATAGGCATTGGCGAAGCGATGATGCGACAAAACAGCAAATTCGACATAGAAAAAATCTTTTATCGTGACGTAAAAGAATTCCTTGCCAATCACCCAATCGAGAGTTTTCATAACCAGCTGATATTAATCAAAGGAGCCCGCGATTTTGGTTTCGAGAAGATTAGCAAGGCTTTACAGGAAAAAGCACACGAGACCATTATGGAGATAAACCTCAATAACTTGGTCAAGAATATGAACTACTACCGTTCTAAATTAAAGAGCGACACCAAGTTAATGGTCATGGTAAAAGCCTTCGCCTACGGAAGCGGCAACTTCGAAGTGTCGAACGTACTGGAATTTCATCGTGCCGATTATCTCACTGTGGCATATGCCGACGAAGGCATTGAGCTAAGACGTAAAGGCATCACCCTTCCTATTGTAGTGATGACTCCTGAAATCAATACTTTCGAAAGCATCATCAAAAATAACTTAGAACCAGACATATACAGCTTCAGAAGTTTAAGTCTGTTGGAAGAAGCGATAGACAATCTCGACACTCCATTACGAGCTCCTATCGGCATTCACATCAAACTCGACACGGGCATGCATCGACTTGGATTCTTGCCTAACGATATCGATGAGCTTTTGGAAAGAATAAAATCAAACGACAAGATTATTGTCAAGAGTGTGTTCTCACATCTTGCTGGCAGCGACAGTCAAGAATTCAACGACTTCACCATGAAACAGATTGATAATTTTGAAGCTATGAGTTCTAAAATCGTCGAAGCCTTACCTTATAAGATATTAAGACACATATTAAACAGCGCAGGCATCAGCCGTTTCACCGATTACCAATACGACATGGTTCGATTAGGCATCGGCATCTACGGCATCGCACCATGCGAAGAAGACAAAGGAAAACTAAAGACCGTTGTCTCCCTTAAAACCACTATCGTACAGATAAAAGAATACGAAGTCGGGGAAACGATAGGCTACAGCAGAAAAGGCAAGATTGAAAGAAAATCACGAATCGGTGTCGTTCCTATCGGTTACGCCGATGGCTTGAAAAGAGAACTCGGCAACGGCAACGCTTGTTTCTATGTCAACGGACAAGCAGCACCTATCATCGGCAACATCTGCATGGATATGTGCATGATAGACCTGACAGGAATTGACTGCAAAGAAGACGACACTGCAATTCTATTCAACGAAGATTATCCAGTAGAAAGAATAGCAGAAGCCTGCGACACAATACCTTACGAAATATTGACAAGCATTTCCCAACGCGTGAAAAGAATTTATTATCAAGAATAATATTTTTGATTTTTATTTTGTTAAATAGTATATTGATATGCAATATTTATTAAATTTGTATTCTTCATAATTAAAAACATAAACAGAAAAAAATAAGATATTTATGTCAGAAAATCTTGTAATAATACCGACATATAACGAGAAGGAGAACATTGAGAAAATCATACGATATGTTTTCCAGATGCCAATGTCGTTTGACATTCTTATTATTGAAGACAACAGTCCTGACGGAACTGCCGACATCGTCAAAAGGTTGATGCAAGAATTCCCAGAGCGTCTTTTCATTGAAGAGAGAAAAGGCAAGCTAGGTCTCGGCACAGCATATATCCACGGATTTAAGTGGGCTTTAGCTCGTGACTATCAATACATCTACGAGATGGATGCCGACTTCTCACATAATCCTGACGACCTTATCAAGCTTCATGACGCATGTGCCAACCAAGGCGCTGACTTGTCAATAGGCTCTCGTTACATCACCGGCGTTAACGTTGTCAACTGGCCAATGGGCAGAGTCTTGATGTCATATTACGCATCGGCATACGTACGTTTCATTACAAGAATGAAGACAAGAGACACAACCGCCGGCTTCGTATGTTACACAAGAAAAGTATTGCAGACCATCGATTTAGACAAGATTAAATTCATCGGTTACGCATTCCAAATCGAGATGAAATACACAGCATGGAAACTCGGTTTCAACGTCAAAGAAGTACCTATCATCTTTACTGACCGCGCTGAAGGAACATCAAAGATGTCGGGCGGCATCTTCAAAGAAGCCATATTCGGCGTTATCAATTTAAGATGGAGAGGAATGATTGGAAAAATTAAACCTAAAAAAATATGAATTACATAATAAAAAACGCGACACTTGTCAACGAAGGCAAATCCTTCATGGCAAGTGTTGTCATTTCAGGAGATACAATAGAAAAGATAACTCAGACCATTGACACTGACTCTGACTATCCTGGTTATGAAGTCATTGATGCAGAAGGACTATTATTAGTCCCAGGAGCCATCGACGACCAAGTACATTTCAGAGACCCAGGTCTGACACACAAAGGCGACATCGCTTCTGAGAGCCGCGCAGCTGTTGCCGGCGGTGTGACATCATTCATGGATATGCCTAACACCGTACCTAACACCTTGACACAACAGATCTTGCAAGACAAATACGACATCGCTGCAGAGAAGTCAATGGCAAACTATTCTTTCTATATGGGCGTCTCTAACGACAACATAGACGAAGTCTTGAAGACAGACCCTAAGAATGTTTGTGGCATCAAGGCCTTCATGGGATCAAGCACAGGCAATATGTTGGTAAACAACGAGTCAACACTGGAACGACTCTTCAGAGAAGCTCCATGTCTCGTCGCTACACACTGCGAAGACGAAGCCATCATCCGTAACAATATCGAGACTTTCAAAGCTAAATACGGTGATGACGCTCCCGCTTCAATACACCCACTCGTACGCAGTGCAGAGGCTTGCTACAAAACATCATCATACGCAGCAGAACTCGCTTCAAAATTCGGAACACAGCTTCATATACTTCATCTTTCAACAGCAAAAGAAGTACAGCTTTTCAATAATAACATCCCATTGAAAGATAAGAAGATAACAGCAGAAACATGTTTACACTATCTCCTCTTCGACGACAGAGACTACGCAACGAAGAAGACTTTCTTAAAATGCAACCCTGCTGTCAAAACTGAAAGCGACAAGTTGGCTTTGATACAAGCCTGCATCGACAATCACATCGATGTATTGGCGACAGACCACGCGCCTCATACCTTTGAAGAAAAAAACAAGTCATATTTCGCTGCACCATCAGGCGGTACATCAGTACAACATTTATTATTAGGTGCATTAGAACTCTCTAACAAAGGCATCATGACAAGAGAAAAAGTAGTGGAATTATTATCACACAACCCTGCTACATTATTCAGAATCAATAAGAGAGGCTACATCAGAGAAGGTTACTACGCCGACTTAGTATTGATAGACCCTAAAAAAGAACAAACAATCAGCAACGAAAACGTATACTACAAATGTGGCTGGACTGCATACGAAGGCATGAGACTCAGCTGCAGCGTCACACATACCTTCGTCAATGGCGAATTAGTATATCATAATGGTAGTTTCAAAGAAGATTACAGAGGCAAACGTTTGACATTCAACAGATAAATCATGATTAAAAAAATATTTTTAGTAGCTATATCATTTCTTACAATATTTTCATGTTCAAGATATACCATCGTAGAAGATATCATTGAGCAATATGAAGAAGGCGGAAGTAAAGTCGTTCATTATTATCAAGAAAAGAAAAACGGTGAGAGAGTATGGATTAAAGAAACATGGTTCTACAAAGAAGGCATGAAACATCTTGAAGGACCTATCGTCGACGGCAAACGTAACGGCGATTTCAAGTCATACTACAAATCAGGAAATGTTTTGAGCGAAGGCAATTTCGTAGATGGCAAGAGAGAAGGCAAGGCTACGGTATACTACGAAAACGGCAAGGTCAACTACGAAGGTTTTTACAAGAACGGCAGAGAATGTGGAATATGGAAATTCTATGATGAAGAAGGCAACTTGTATAACGAAGTTAACAGAGATTTACAATGAAGCTTTCCGTATTTTCTGACGAATATTACATGCAACAGGCACTTAACGAAGCTCTTATAGCAGAAGAGAACGACGAAGTGCCTGTTGGTGCCGTCATTGTATGTAACGACAAAATCATAGCACGTGCACACAACCAGGTGGAGCAACTTAACGACGTGACAGCACATGCCGAGATGCTTGCTCTGACATCAGCATTCAATGCCATGGGTGCTAAATATCTTGACAACTGCACCTTATACGTCACTCTAGAGCCATGCGTCATGTGCGCCGGAGCGTTGGCACACGCACACGTCAGCAGAGTGGTATGGGCATGCGACGACACTAAAAACGGATTCAGCAAACACGGCAATCTGCTTCACCCCAAAGCCAAAATACAAAAAGGCATCCTTGAAGAAGAATGCCTTAAAGTATTGAAAGGTTTCTTTGAGAAAAAAAGAGTTTAATTTAGAACCTCAAAACTTCAGACATTTTGAGATTTTGAATTTTTGAATTTTTGAGGTTTAAAAAACTATTCATCTAATACATGATGTATCGCTTTCAATCTGAATGCTGACACTATTTCAGACAAGCCATAGATTATGAAAGAGATTGCGATATAAACTGCAATAGTCACCACTCCTAATGTCATAGGACGCAACAAGATAAGTATTGCTAGCACTAGCAAGACGATGCCGCAGAAGAGTGTCAATCCGTAACCTTTCACCTTGAAATTCTTAAGGTCACCGGCGTAACTGATTGTCATGAAACTTTGATAAAGCATCCACATTCCAAGTATAAGCGGCAAGGTAAGAGCAGCGATTCCAGGATTAGCAGCAAGCAAGATACCTAATACGATATTAAGCACCGCCCCTATTATCACAGCAGCTCGCGACACAAAAATATTTCTGCTGAAAATACCGACAATCATCTCAATAACACCGAAAATCAACAATGCGAGTCCTAACAGCAATGTCATCATTTCATAAGTGATAGCTGGATTTATCAGCATAAACACACCCAAGATTAAAGCCAATACGCCTATTATTAAATACATCCACCAATGTTTTACAGGCTCCATGGCACGTTCGTATAAATCGTATGTTTTCATAGTATAAATTTTACCGAAAAACAAAGGCTTATCGCTAATGTTCACGAGTTAATTATTTTTAACTTTTTTTAACTTTTTTTCTACGATTTTTAATGTTAAATTTGCAGTGTAAGGCCTTCATTATTTTAAAAAGAAAAGATTATGGAAATATTAATATATGTATCGAAGATAACCAACCGATTATTTTACATCATCGAGTTGATTTTCAAAGAGGAACTTGGCATCAGCTTTAAATTTACCACCGACAAAGAGAAGTATCTGTCTCACGAAGGTCCTAAAATGCATTACGGCAAATCGCCTCTTGAAAACGACAACGGATTATTCTTGCAGTCGGTAAATCTGCTTTTCGAGAGAGACATCGCCGACCAAGATGTTAAGTTATGTAAATATAATGATACTAAAGCAATATTTCCAGTATTCAACGACAATTCAATCCTGCCGTTCGACGTCCTTGCTGCATCGTTCTATATCATAACACGTTACGAGGAATATCTTCCTCACGTAAGCGACCAATATAACAGATTTCAGCCTCAAGATTCTATCCTTTATAAGATGGAAACCTTTGAAACACCTATCATCAATGTATGGGCGAAAGAACTAGGCGAAATCATAACATCGAAATATCCTGATATTCAACTGAAGAAAAAGACTTTCAAGTTCATCCCTACATACGACATCGACGCTGCGTGGGCTTATCGTAACAAAGGTCTTTTCAGAACGA
>JBGVQR010000052.1:0-3289 GCA_045127605.1 Candidatus Limimorpha sp.
CCTTCGCCAAAACCTGATGTTGTATCTTTATAATTTTGTACTGTGAAATCCATGGTAATGTGTTTTTAAGGTTTAACAAATCAATAATCGCCGAGAGTCTCTTTGAGTTGTGACAAAGCACTAGCAGCTTGCTCATCGTTAGGAGCTACGCCGTGCCATTTGTGTGTGCCCATCATGAAGTCAACGCCCATACCCATTTCTGTGTGTGCGAGGAGTATTTGAGCCTGACCTTTATGTGCGTTTTCGCGCATCTTTGTCAAAGTGTCAACGACTTCTTCCATGTTGTTGCCGTTGCATTCCCAGACTTTCCAGCCGAATGATTCGTATTTTGCTCTGAGGTCGCCGAGGTTCATAACATCGTCTGTTGAGCCGTCGATTTGTTTCTTGTTATAGTCAACGATAGCGATGATGTTATCAACTTTCTTTGCAGGAGCGTACATCGCTGCTTCCCAGATTTGACCTTCTTCTTGTTCGCCGTCACCCATTAAGACGTAAACGATATGGTCGTCTTTCATGAGTTTCTTAGCTTCAGCAAGACCGATAGCAACTGAGAGGCCTTGTCCTAATGAACCGCTGGCTACTCTGATGCCTGGGAGGCCTTCAGCTGTTGTTGGGTGACCTTGAAGGCGTGTGCCGAGGCGACGGAATGTTGCCAATTCTGCTACAGGGAAATAGCCGCGACGAGCCAAGATGCTATAAAGCATTGGGCTGATGTGACCGTTTGAAAGGAAGAAAGCGTCCTCACCTGCTGCATCCATTTTGAAATTCTCAGGATTGATTTGCATTTGGTCGAAATAAAGAGCTGTTACAATGTCTGTTGCTCCCAATGATCCGCCTGGGTGTCCTGACTGACAAGCATGAACCATTCTGATGATATCACGTCTAACTTGTGATGCTACATCTTTTAACTGATTGATTTCCATATATTGATGTTTTTAAGAATTAATTACCTTTCATTTTTTGCTATGAGCAGTGAGCTACGGGCTGTAAGCTCAAAGCTTTTCTGCAAATGTAGTCAATTTTGTGATTGTTTTACCTTTTTTTTAAATTATTTCAAAATGATATTTTTCTTACCTTTGCATAAATTTTTTACGATGGCTAGACATTATAATAATAAGTATAAAAAGAAGAACCAAGAAATCAATTTTATCGTCAGAGAAGAGTGTGAATTGATGGAATTCCTGATGAAAGCGATGGACGGCATCAGCCGTACTAAAGTGAAGAAACTGCTGACTTACGACTCAGTTTATGTAAATGACAGAGTCGTTTCACAACATGACTTCCAGCTGAAACCAAATATGCGCGTCAGCATCAGGAAGTCGAGCGAAGGCAACAGATTCAAGAACTTCTGGATTAAGATTGTCTTTGAAGATAATGACATCATCGTCGTTGACAAGAAACCTGGCATTTTGTCAAGCAGTACAAGTCCTAAGGACGAGAGTGTTAAAAGCATCCTTAATTATTATTTAGACAACACACATCAGCATGCCAATGCGCATACTGTCCACCGTCTCGACAAATTCACTTCTGGTTTGCTTATCTTCGCCAAGAGCAAGAAAGTGGCTCTTAAATTTGAAGAAGACTGGAAAGAAAGAGTCTACGACAGAAGATATGTCGCTTTGGTTCATGGCGAGTTGCCAAAATCACAAGGCACAGTGGCTTCATGGCTGAAAGACGACAGCCATTATGTGACACATTCGAGTCAAGAAGACAATGGCGGCAAATACGCTGTGACACATTATAAGAAATTGAAATCAGGAAACGGCTACTCACTTGTTGAGTTACAGTTAGAGACAGGACGCAAGAACCAGATTAGAGTTCACCTCCAGGATTTAGGTTGCCCTGTCGTAGGCGACTTGAAATATGGTGATGGCAGCGACCCAATCAACAGACTAGGACTTCACGCCTACAAGTTATGCTTCAAGCATCCTGTCACAGGTGAAGATATGAAGTTCGAAAGCGATGTTCCAAAGGCGTTTTATTTCTTTGAGGACAATAGACAATAGACAACGGACAGCAGACGTTGAGAACTCAGAATATAGAATATAAAGACGTAGTGTTTCAGAAGAGATGCTACGTTTTTTTGTTTGTAGTATTCATAGGATTTAAGGAACTAAGGAACTGAGGAATTGAGGAGCTTAAAATTCACTCCTAACTCCTAATTCCTAACTCCTAACTAAAACTTGTAGTCTTGTTGACTTTCATCACTTATCAGGTAATTGAGTGAAGTCTTTGGCATTTTTAGGAGATATTATAGTCTTACCTATTTTTGCTTCTAGTTGTTCACGAGCTATCTTTGCAACTTCACCGCCTTCTTTTGCGACGACTTTGTTTTCCTCAAAACCTGATGGGTCTTTTTGCTTTGAAATCTCTGTCGTTGAGGCTTCTGCAAGACTGTTAAGAATCAGTTCCACATTAGTCATGTTGTCGCGGAGACTTTCTTTTTTCAATCCTTTGAATTGCTTGTATTCTTTTGTCTTGAATCCGCTCCACTCTTGGGTGATGATGTCAGTGAGTGTAGCATACTGATAGCCTTCTATCACTCCAGTACGATTCCATTCGTCTGTGAGTTCCTTGCGTATCTCTATACTTTTCAATCTTTGGTTAATCCATGAATCGGAATAGCCAAGACGTTTGTAATCTACCATCGCCTGTTCTATGGAAAGCTCTGGGTCCTGCATCTGTTCAAGACGGCTGCTTGCCACTTGCGACATCCATATCTTGAAAGGCTCAGCTTTAGGTGAAGGAATTGACTGAATGAGACGAAACAACTGCTCTGTATCAGCGACATCCGTCAGTCGCATCTTGCCATCAGCAGCTTGAAGTTTGAACTGGTGACAATTTGTCACCGTTTCATTTCCCTCTTCTTTTAGACGTTGTTTTAGTTTATTCCAATATTTTCTCGATGTTTGATAATCGTTCTGTTCTGTCAATACAGCAACCACATCGACAATTGCGAAATACCATTTTTCTTGTTCGTCATCCCAGATGGTACGGACTTTCTTTGTCTCGAAAAGTTGTAATGATTCTTTCTTAGTCATAAATCTTGCGTTTTTAAAGTTTCTGTACAAAAGTATAAAGAAAAATCTTCTCTTTTACAATTTTAACTATTTTTAACTTTTATGTGGTTATTTGGCAAGTTAACGGAAAATGAGGACAAACCGGTAGAGACGTATCAATGTTTCCTGCATATAAACACACATTGCTGCGTCTCATGAGATTCGGTGTTTTGAGACGCAGCAATTACATATTGTTTATTTTTTATGGTGTAATTGATACGTCTCTACAT
>JBGVQR010000053.1:0-55496 GCA_045127605.1 Candidatus Limimorpha sp.
AGGGCTGCCTGAGTTACCGCCAGTGATGTCGTTTGTTGAAAGGAAGCAAACGATTAACTCGCCGTTTTCGTCAGCATATTGACCGAAGTCTTTAGCTTCGATGAGGTCGAGGAGTCTTTGTGGAACGTCGAATTCATAGTCACCAGGAACGTATTTTTCGAGGATACCGTTAGCTGTACAGATGTAGTCATAAGAAACAGCGTCAGCTGGTTGGTAATCTTGAACAGAACCGTAAGTCATACGCAATGATGAGTTAGCGTCTGGATATAAAGATTTTTCTGGTTGTGTCTCAGCGTAGAATTCGCGTAAGCCTTTAACGAAGAGATGGCTGTTTTCAGCAACTACTTGGTTTGCTGCACGGTAAGGAGCAAGACCGCTCATCATGTGGTTGACAACTGCATTGAAAACTACATAAGCTGGGTCTTTTTCAACTTTCTTAGCATTTGGTTTTTCGATGAATGCCTTGATTGATTCTGGAGTAGCGAAGTTTGAGTTTTCCAAGATATCGTTAGCTAAAGCAACAACATCACCTTTGTATTTCTTTTCTACCAAGTTATAGAAGTTAGGATTTGCTTCAGCGTTGAAAGTGTTGTAATATAATTTTAACATTTCAACTAACATCTTATCTTCTAATGGCTTGTATGTTTCTACGAAATATGCGTCAACGTCGATAGCTTTGAGAGCTTCTTCTGCTGCAGCGATAGCTTCTTTATCTTTGCTTTGAGCTGCTGCTACATATTGAGCGAATTCTGCTGAGATAGCGATAGCACCTGTTTGTGCAACGTAGTTAGGGAAATATAATGATGCGCTTACTTCTGAGAGCAATGCGTATGTTTCAGCTAATGTGTTCAAAACGTTACCGTATTCTTCAACGCGTGCTGGGTCAGCGTTTACCCATTCTGTGAATTTGTTTTCGAGTTCTAATTTTGTTTCAGCTACTTTATTCTTGCGGAGCATCAACATTTGACCTTCGAAGTTTTTCCATGTGTTAGCAAGACCAGCTTTGTTGTCAGCGTACATGATGTTGACAGAAGCGTCTTTTTGCATGAACTCGTCCATGATGTCTGTTTGGAGTTTGAAGATATCGTGGATGATTGGGTAGAATGTTTCTACGTTATAGTCGATACCATAAGAAGTGAGGTAACGTTCTGTTGTGCCAGGGAAGCCCCAGATCATTGTGAAGTCATCTTGTTGAACGCCATCGAGGCTAACTGGAAGATGATGTTTTGGAGTTAAAGGTTTGTTTTCTGGTGAGTATGGTGCTGGGTTACCTTCAGCGTCAGCGTAAACGCGGAAGATTGAGAAGTCGCCAGTGTGACGTGGCCACATCCAGTTGTCAGTGTCGCCACCGAACTTACCGATTGATGAAGGAGGAGTACCAACGAGACGAACGTCTGTGTATACTTGATATACGAACATATAGTATTCGTTACCTTCGAAGAAACCTTTGATGATTGGGTTGTATTTGCCATCTTCTGAAGCAGCTGCTTCGAGTTCTGCAGCTTTAGCAGCGATAGCTTGGTTACGTTCTGCCCATGACATTGTGTCGTTCAAAACGCTGAAGATTTGTTCTGTAACGTCTTCCATACGTACTAAGAATGATGCTGAGATGCCTTCTGCTGGAAGTTCTTCTTCAAAGCTTCTTGCCCAGAAACCGTCTGTTAAATAGTCGTGTTCAACAGTTGAAAGTTTTTGGATTGATCCATAACCACAGTGGTGGTTGGTGAACATAAGGCTGTTTTGAGAAACGATTTCGCCTGTGCAGAAGAAACCGCGTGGTGTTGCGCCTTCTGAAAGACCAACGATAGCGTCTTTTAAGCTGCTGTTGTTGATGCTGTAGAGTTCTTCAGGTGTGAGTTGAAGACCCATTTTTTCCATGTCAACATAATTCAAACGCTCAACGAACATTGGAAGCCACATACCTTCGTCAGCGTGTACTTTGCCCACTAATGAGAAAATAGCGAGGGCTACAAATAAGAAAGTTTTTTTCATTTTAGTATTAATTTAATGGTTAATTATTCATTTTTATTCCCCAGAGTTTCGCGCTTCGCACTGCGCTCTGGGTTGTATCTGTAATGCCCTTTCAGGGCTTACGGTAAATTCTCAATTTTCAATTTTCAGTTTTCAATTTTCATCTTCCAATAAGGAGCTCTGGTGACATTTCGTAATAGATGTCTGTTGGAATTCCCATGCCGTTGACTTTGTCGAGGTCTGATTGGAGAGCTGGTTTGATGACACCGTCTGTAGCAATCCATTCTTTTACGAATTCGTAGTTGCCGTCGCCTTGAGCTTTGAGAATTTCACCACCGAGTTTAGCAACTGCCACTTTCATGTTCTCGAAGTTGATTGCATACATACCTTCTTCATTACGTGTGAAAGCGCCTTCTTTTTCGAGGAAGTTGAAAGTTAACATATTAGCTTTACCATGTGCGCTTGATGCACCGAAACGTACTGAACGGAAGATACCAGCCATGAATGTGGTGTAGTTTTCTACCAATGTTGAATTTGTATATTCACCCATTTCTGAAAGCTTTGTGACTAAGTAAAGACCTAAGATGTCAGCCTTAGCTTCTTCGATAGCTGAATATTGTTCTTTAAGAGCGTGACGTACTGTACCTTGACCATCGAGGGTGTTTTTGATACCCATACCGTGAGCCACTTCGTGGAACATGACGTTAGCGAAGAAAGCATCGAATTTAACGTTTTCGCGTGACTCTGGAGTCATGAGGACGTCTGAGATAGGAACGAGGATGTGGTCAAACTTAGCTTTCATAGCGTTTTTAAGTTGTAACTTACGAGTTCCTTTTTGAAGCTGTACGCGTTCGTCGTTAGGGAGGTTGATGGCGATAGTCTTGCCAGCCATGTTACAGTCACCGCCATAGAATACAGCGTCGTAAACTGCGAGGTCAGCGTCAGCGCCTGGTTTCTCTGCTTTATATTCTTCTGCCACTGGAAGTTGTGTTTGTAACAATGGAAGAAGTGATGCATAATGAGCGAGTTGTTTGCTCCATTCTTGGTCTTTGATTAAGATGAAAGCTTCGTGAGCTGACTTGTAGCCATAGAGAGCGTCGACATAATTTTCAATTGGACCAACGACGAAGTCGACGTTATTGTTACGGACATCCATCCAAGCCATATCGCTTTCGAAGTAATCGTCTGTCAAGACAGCCTTAGCTCTGAGGCGCAAGTAATCTGCAAACTCTTTATCACCAGCGAGGTCAGCGGCTTTGTTTAACAATTCAGCTACTCTGTTGATTTGTTCTGCGTAAGCTTCGTGGAACCAAACAGCTTGTAACTTACCATTTTCGTCACGTTTAATCAAAGTGTATTGGCTTGTTTTGTCAGGATTGTCCCATGCTTCGAATTCTTCTTTTGTCATGTCAGCTGGATAGAAGCCAGCGCCTGCAGGCATTTCGCCGTATTCTGGAAGGAATGGAGCGAGATTTTCGAAGTGATTCCATGGACCGTAGTTGATTTCTGCGAAGAGACGAGCGTCTTTATCTTCAATAGAATTCAAGAATGCTTCTTTGTCACCGCCCAATTGTTGTGTCCAGAAGATATCATCCATGATGTTACCAATTTCGTAGAGATAATTCAACATTTGTTTTTCATTGTCAGACAAATGAGAAACGTCGGAAGTCAACTGAACCTTAGCATATTGCTTTGTAAGGTCAGCGTAGTTAGTTTTAGCTTCTTGTTTAGCGGAGTTGTCGCAACTGATTGTTGCAGCTCCTAAAGTCAAAATCATTACTAAGTTTCTAATTTTCATTTTCATTAATTTAATTAAGTTAATATTCCTTAGGAAAACAAATTAAGCACTAACGTAAATTACTCATTGTTATTACGTTATAAATATTATAGCTTCACTTTTTCTCGTTTGTAAAATTAAGAAAAAAAGTACAATGTTTTACATTAGTGTAAAATTAATTGGAGAACATTGCTGCTGGCTATTGGCTATTGGCTGTCAGCAGTCAGTGTCAGAGTTCAGAGTTCATAGGTGCCTGAGCCCGTCGAAGGCAAAGCTCGGCACTTCGACAAGCTCAGCGACCGAAGAGTTCAAACAAACAATTCCGCGGCGATGCCATCGGCGAAAAGCATTCCTTTATCGGTGAGGATGAAGCTGTTGTCTTTCATTAACATTATTCCTGAATCTAAATATTTCTTAATGTTTTTCAAGAAATTATGAGCGTATGATTTTCCGTAATCACGTTCTATTTTCTCAATATTGCAGCCCCATGATGTTCTGAGCGATGTCATCACATACTCGTTGTATTTATCTTCTTTTGACAAAATCTCTCTTTCATAGTAACGTCCCATGTCTGTGTCTGCGTCAGTGTCAGTGTCGATGTCAGTGTCGATGTCAGCGTTAACAAATTGAATATATTTCGTGATGTTGGAGACATTCCACTGGCGGGAGTTGCCGTCGTATGAATGAGCCGACGGTCCTAGTCCGAGATATTTCACATCTTGCCAATAGATGCTGTTATGTTGCGAGCGACAGCCTTCTTTGGCGAAGTTAGAAATCTCATAATGCTCGAAGCCGTTTTCTTTCGTTCTTTCGACTAAAATATTATAATGCCGTATTGTATCTTCTTCACTGACTTCCTGCAGCTCTTCTTTTTCAATTTTTTGTCCAAGTATGGTTTTAGGTTCCACTGTCAGGGCGTACGCAGAGAGATGCGATATACCTGTTGAGAAGAATATGTCGAGGTTGTGGTTCCACTTCTCTTCCGTCAGCGTCGGCATGCCGTAGATTAGGTCGAGGGTGATTCTGTCGAAGCCGACGCCACTCAAATCATCGAGCACCTGCAGCGCATGACGGGAGTCGTGACGTCGTCCGAGATAACGCAAATCGTCATCATTAAAACTCTGAATGCCTACACTCATTCTATTGACACCCAAACGCTTTAATGACATCATCTTATCTTTATCGATAGTATCAGGATTTATCTCAAGAGTCACCTCCGGATTAGAGATGACATTATAATTTTCATGCAGAAGTTCCAATATCTCCTCCACATATTTTATCGGAAGAAGAGATGGCGTCCCGCCACCGAAATAAATCGTTTTCACGACATCGTCACCGAGATACGACTTACGATTTATTATCTCTTTTTTCAAAGCCGACACATAATCATCCATTTTCTTTTCCGTCACAAGAGAAAAGAAATTACAGTAAGCACATTTGCTTTTACAAAACGGTATATGAAGATAAATTCCAGACATGATGCAAAATTAAAATAATTCTCGATGATTTTCATAAAGAAAAAAATCTTATCTTCGTAAACTATTTCAACTCAATCGAACATGAATATATACAATAGATTATCAGACACTTCAAAAAAGAAATTCGTCGTCCTCATCGACCCTGACAAACCAAGTAACGAGCAGATTATCGATATCGTCAAGAAATCGGTTCAAGCAGGTGTCGACTTTTTCTTTGTAGGAGGAAGCCTTCTCACCACCGATAGTCTCGACAATTGCATCAAACTTATCAAGCAACATTGCGACATTCCTGTGTTGATATTCCCAGGCAATTCATTGCAGATAAGCAAGTGGTGTGATGGATTTTTATTATTGTCGCTTATCTCTGGACGTAACGCCGAGATGCTGATAGGACGCCACGTAATAGCAGCTCCGTATCTCAAGCTTTATGGCAACGAGATTATCCCAACAGCCTACATGATTATCGACGGCGGCAAACAGACATCCGTTTCATACATGAGCAACACCACTCCTATACCTCATGACAAGGATGACATCGCGATGTGTACTGCCCTCGCCGGCGAGATGCTAGGACTGAAACTCATTTACATGGACGCCGGCTCCGGAGCTATCAACCCTATCTCCGCTGAAATGATAAGCAAAGTGAAACGCACCATCGAAGTGCCTCTCATCGTGGGCGGCGGCATCAACACTCCAGAGAAAGCAGCAACAGCAGCTAAGGCCGGCGCTGACGTGATTGTAGTCGGCAACGCTCTCGAGAAAAGCACTGACAGATTGTCGGAATTTGCTGAAGCTATTCACAATTCATAATGCACAATTCATAATGCATAATTGGGATTAATAACAAAATTAAATTATAAAACTATGAAAAAAACATTATTACTAGTCGCATTGATTTCTGTAGCATTATCATCATTTGCTCAGGAAAAGAAAATGCTCACTCCTATGGATGCCGCTTATCAAAATCGTAGCATCTACCCTGTAGGCAAGAGCGTGAATTGGTTGACAGGTACAGACAAATATGTCTTCTCAGAAAACGGCAGCCTTATGGTTCAAGATGTTAATGCTAAAAACGCTAAGACATTATTGACATTAGACCAAGTAAACTCTTACTTGAACGCCGCAGGCATGGACAGCATCACTCGTCTTCCAAACCTCACATGGCTCGACGCTGACAAAGCTTATTATTACAGCTTTAACAAAAACACAAACAATGTAGACCTTAACCTTCTTAACACAAAGACAAAGACTATCAAGAAAGTTACAGAAGTGCCTGTTAATGCAGAAAACCACACAATAACAACTCCTTCATTGAAAGTCGCTTACACCATCGACAACAACTTATATTATGCCGACGGCGAAAAACAAGTGCAAGTGACAGACAACGCAGAAAACGTCATCGCTGGACAATCAGTTCACCGCAACGAATTCGCTATCAACGGCGGTATCTTCTGGTCACCTGACGGCAACAGACTCGCTTATTATTCAATGGATGAAAGCATGGTAGCTGACTATCCTTTAGTCGATATCACAACACGCGTCGCTGAAGCAAAGCCTATCAAATATCCAATGGCAGGCATGACAAGCCACGAGGTTACATTGAAGGTTTATAACACAGAAAACGGCGAAGAAACAGTCGTTAAAACAGAAGGTCCTGCTGACCAATATCTCACATCAATCACATGGAATCCTGACAACGAAAAGATTTACATCGGCGTCTTGAACCGTGAACAGAATCATCTTCAATTCAATGAATACAACGCATTAAACGGCGAATTTCTCCAAACTATCTTCGAAGATAAAGACGAACAATATGTTGAGCCTGTTGGTCCAGCTCACTTCTTGCCAAACAACAACAATGAATTCTTATGGCTTGCTCAACGTGATGGCTTCTATCATGTTTGGAAACATAACACCATCACAAAAGAAGCTAAACAAATCACCAAAGGCGATTTCGTCATCACAGCTTTCGAAGGCTTCGATAAAAATGGAAACAACATTTACTACACTTCAACAGAGGTAAGTCCTTTGGAACGTCATTACTACAAACAAAATCTTAAGACTGGCAAGAAAGTCAAAATCAGCAAAGAACACGGAACTCACGGCGTCATGCCAAGCGCATCAGGAAAATATTTCATCGACTCTTATTCAAGCACTGACGTAGCAAGAAACATCGACATAATGGATGCTAACGGCAAACAAGTAAAACGCTTACACGAAGCCGCTGACCCATTAAAAGAATATAATATCGGCACAATTGAACTCGGCACTTTGGAAGCTGAAGACGGACAGACTCTCTACACACGTCTCATCAAGCCTTACAACTTCGACGAGAACAAGAAATACCCTGTCGTCATCTACGTCTACGGCGGTCCTCACGCTCAGATGATTACCGACTCATGGACAGCAGGCGCTGGCATCTTCTTACATTATCTCTCACAAGAAGGTTTCATCGTCTTCACATTAGATAACAGAGGCTCAGCAGACCGCGGCGAAGCTTTCGAACAAGTGATACACCGTCAATGCGGACAAGCTGAAATGCGCGACCAAAAAGTCGGTATCGACTACCTTAAATCTCTTCCTTACGTCGACGCTGACCGCATCGGAACAGACGGCTGGAGCTACGGCGGCTTCATGAGTACCAACATGAAGATTAACTATCCAGAAGATGTTAAGGTTTCAACAGCTGGCGGTCCTGTCATGGACTGGAAATACTATGAAGTGATGTACGGCGAACGTTACATGGACACTCCAGAAGAAAACCCAGAAGGCTACGAACTCACAAGCCTCGAAAACAAAGCCGAAAAACTTGAAGGTAAGCTGATGATAATCCACTGCACAACAGACCCTGTCGTTCTCTGGCAACACTCATTGGTGTTCGTTCAAAACTGCATCGAAAACGGCAAACAACTGGATTACTTCGTTTACCCTGGCCACGACCACAACGTCTATGGTCCTGACAGAGCACACCTCATAACAAAGATTACAGAATATTTCAAGGCAAACTTGTAAGTCTACAGACAACGGACAACAGTCAACAGACTTTGGATAAAAACAAAAACGTCAATGGCAAAATGTCATTGACGTTTTTTATTAACAAACCATCCATCTTTTTAAATGATTTTTTTATTTTTGTAGCTTAATAATAAAACATAATCTTATGGCAAAGATTCAAGACGATAACAAATTATACACTTTCTTAAGACCGTTCATCGATCATCATGTAAGAAAGTCTTTCCGTCGTTATGAAGTTATTGGACAAGATAACATTCCTCAGAATGCAGCGTGTATCTTCGGAGTTAATCACACCAACACTTTGATGGATGCTCTTGTGCCTCTCTCCATGAATAGCGAGAAGAAAGTGTTTATAGCTAGAGGCGATATCTTCAAGAAGCCTCTCATTGCTAAGTTTATGCATTTCTGCCGTATCCTTCCTATCTATAGAATACGCGACGGCTTCAAAAGCGTGAGAGACAACAACACTGAGATAATCGACAAGGCAGCTGACGTTATACATGACAATGTGAAGCTCTTCCTTTTTCCTGAGGCATCACACAGAACAAAGCATTCCTTAAAACAGCTCAGCAAAGGCATCTTCCATATCGCGCTTAAAGCCAACGAACAGTTCGGTCACGAGAAACCAATATATCTCATTCCTACAGGCATAGAATACGGCGATTATTTCCGTTACCGCTCAACTGCTCTCATCAGCTTCGGAGAGCCTATCAACGTGACAGAATACGTCAACAATCATAAAGACGAGAACGAAGCCGTCATCATCAACGGATTGCGCGAAATGCTCTCAGAACGTATGTCAAGACTAATCTCTTTCATTCCTGACAACGAAGAAGATTATAACGCTATCTGGGAGATGACTAAGATGAAGGCCAAATTCAAATTCTATGAACCATTGGCACAACGTCTGGAACGTAATCAAAAAACGATAAAGGAAATCCTCGAATGGAAGGAAAGAGAACCAGAGAAGGCAAAAGAGACTTTCGAAAGAGTCGATAAATTCACTAAAAAACGTAAGAAAAAAGGCATCTCCATTTTCTCTGTCACCAGTGAAAACATAGGCGGCACTGTATTTTGGAAGACTTTAGTCGCATTAATCGGACTTCCAGCCTACATCGCAACAGTAATATCAACATTGCCAATATGGCTTGTCACAATGATTTTGAAAAAAAGTTTCAAAGACAAGGCTTGGGGTAATACGATAAGCTTTGCTACCGAGACAATATTACATCCATTGCTGATGATATTATGCATCGTCTTGGCGTTCTGTAATCTCTCTTGGGAACAAGCAACATTAACTAGCATCATCTATTACTTATCATACGAATTTTTCGTTGATGCCACCGAATTCCTCAGAAGATGGATTTCAGATGTGAAATGGTGTTTTAACAAGAAACTTAGGAGAAAATTCACAATTCATAATTCATAATTAAACAAAAAAGAGGCTTATTAAGCCTCTTTTTTTATTCTATCTAATTATGCATTATGCATTATGAATTATGCATTAATTAAAACATTGGAAGCTGATAAATGAAACCTAAAGAAACGCGGTTTGTACTAAAATCAGCTTTGTTAGCTATTTCTTCATAAATATAATGACGTCCGACGTATGTCAAGAAGAAATGCAAGTTGCTTTCCATTGGGTAATATTCGATGCCGCCGAGATAACCTAATGATGTGCGGTATTTGCCTTCTGATGCACTTACAACACCGATTGAAGATTCTGTGATAGAAGCAGTTTCATACATGCCTTTAACGAATACATTCCATTTGTCAGCGAAACGATAGTTTAATTTCGTGACGATTGACATATAAGCTGCATCCAATACATTATGCATATTTTCTTCTTCAATATCAAAAATTTCTGATTGTAAATCACCGATAATACCTGACAAAATACCAGCACGGTCGATTGCATCACTTGAATACATAAAGTCGATATACATATTAAATTTGCCGAATGTCAACTCATTGCCGAGAGCATAGTAATATAAGTTCTTACCTTTTGCTTGGCTCATGATAGAAGCCGACCAACGTGTCTTATAGACATTTGCAAAATTACCGTTCCAATTTAATGTGTAAACCAAAGGTAACTTAGAAGGTATTGCTTCTGTTGGGTTTCCTGGAAGTATGTAAATTTCTGTAGGAATATTACCATACATGCTATAGAAATCGCCGTTCAAACTGTTCAAGATTTGGAAGTTGATTTGTTGTCCAGGCATGAAGTCATAACCGAGGTTGATACCAGTCATGAAGTTGCTCATATATTCAATCATGTCGCTGTATTCGTAAATCTCGATTGGGTTAGCGTCGAATTCGAAACCACCATAAGCAGCACATTGTTTACCGGCGAAGAGTGAGAATTTGTCGCTTAACTTAATACCGATACCAGCGATGTCGATAGAAGTTGGAAGGTTGTCGATGTTGTCGCCGCCGTTGTTAGGACGGTTGAGACGTTGACGCCAGCGATATGAAAGCCATTCGTTGACATTACCTTTTGACTCGATACGAAGTTGACGCATATTGAACTTACCTTGGTCGAAACCATTGTCGTTGAACATAGCGTCGAAGCTGCCGTTCATGTTCATGTAAAGATTGAACTTGTCAGTCTTTTTCTTAACGCCAGAGAGTTCTTCATACAATGATTTTTCCTGAGCGTTAACGCCGATTACGCATAAAGCGATAATTAAAAGTGTGAGTAGTTTTTTCATAATAGTTTTTTTTGAATGTATAATGTATAATGTATAATGTATAATGTACAATGTATAATTCTTAATTATGCATTATGAATTATGCATTATGAATTGAATTAATATTCATTAAAGTATTCTTGAATTTGTTTCCAGTCGTCTGTTTGTGTCAAAGCGAGCATCAACAAGATACGAGCTTTTTGTGGGTTGAGTTGTTGTGAAGCGATGAATTGATAGTATGCGTCATCTACTTCATTGTCGAGTGTGCTAGGACCTGTTGGAACGCGTGATGAGCGAACTACTTGGATGCCTTTTTTACGAGCTTTTTCCAAAACTGGGAACACGTCTTTGTGAATGTTACCATTACCTACGCCAGCGTGGATGATACCTTTATAATCGTTTTTCAACATTGGCTCAACCATGTCAGCGTTGACACCAGCGTGGCTGTAAACGATACCGACTTTTGGCAATTCATTTAATTCAGTGACATCGAATACAGATTCTGTTGTGTGTTTTTTAAGAGGCTCTTGGTTGTAGTAAACTTTGCTGTTGAATACGTAGCCGAGAGGGCCAGCGTTTGGAGCTTGGAATGTCTGAACGCCAGTGGTGTGCATCTTTGTCACGCTTTCAGCACCGAGGATGTTGTCGTTCATCACTACGAGGACGCCTTTGCCTTTTGATTCAGGAGCGCAAGCTGTAACGACAGCGTTGTAGAGGTTACGAGGGCCGTCAGCGCTGATAGCTGTTGAAGGACGCATTGCACCAACGAGGACTACAGGCTTGTCGCTGTTGACAGTGAGATTCAAGAAGTAAGCTGTTTCTTCCATAGTGTCGGTGCCGTGAGTGATGACGATGCCGTCGACATTAGGGTCTTTTAATAATTCGTTGATTCTCTTTGCCAAGATGAGCCATACCTCGTCGCTCATGTCTTGTGAGCCGATGCGTACCACTTGTTCGCCTTCGCAGTTAGCGATGTTTTGTAATTCTGGAACTGCTTCCAATAATGTAGCGATAGCCATCTGACCTGCTGTGTAGTTAGTAGCTGTTGAAGAACCGCCAGCGCCAGCAATAGTGCCGCCTGTTGCGAGGATACGGATGTTTGGTTTTTGTGCAAATGCCATGGTCGCTGTGACTAATAAAGCAACCATCATAAGAGTCAATCTTTTCAATGTTTTCATATAGATGTAATTTTTAAATATTAAAAAATCAAACGTTAATTTTGTTCAAAAGTTTTTTTAAGTCTAAAGTCTAATGACTAAAGTCTAAAGTTCTTTTGTCTTTCGACTTTTGTCTTTCGACATTAAAATAGGTAATTAAATCCGATATACATTTTCAATCCGCTGCCGTCTCTTGCGTCGAGGGCTTTAGCAGCTTCAGCTGAGACGATGAAGTTTTTGTTCATGATGAGTTTCAAGCCGCAGCCTGCTGATGTGTGGATTGCTTCTTGTACGCCACTATAAATTAGATTCATAGCATCTTTTGGTTCAATCTGATATTCTCTTTCAATCATGTTCCATGCAACTTCTTGTTCTGCAAGTCTGAATGTCTGAGTTACCATACCAGCATCGAAGAATGGGTTAAGAGCAACGTTCCAGTTTTGGTTGATGAATTGGAAGCTAGCCACTTTCCAGCGAATCTCAGCGTTGAGCCATGCATAACCAGCACCGATGACTCTGTTTCTGTTGATGCCACGTACTGAGTTAGCGCCGCCCATAGCGTCGGTCGACATTTTTTTATAGAACAACATATTAGAGTTGAACATTGCATAATATGGAATTTCACCTGCGATAACATTTTGTGTTACTACGCGATAAGCAAATGTAAGATTTTCTTTTACGATAGGAACATAATGTTGCCAAACAGCATTAAATGTAGCGTGGCTGTAGCCTTCACGGTCGATGAAGTCAGGAGCTGCTGTGACAGTAGCTTCGAAATAAGTTCCACTTGTTGGGTCGCTGTCATGATTTTTAGTATCATAGATGAATGAAAGCTTGAGTTGGGTGACATTACCTCCATCAGCTTCATTATCACTAATGAGACCGGTTTTACGATATAATTCAAACAATGTCATTTGTTCGTCATAAAGATACTCTTCGTTGTGAATATTGATTCTTCCCATGTTATAGTTAAAATAGCTCAAGCCTACACCATAGAAGATATTCTCGCCAAAACCAAACGGACTACGCAAACATGAGTTGAATCTGAATTGTTTACGGTCCATTCTATAGAACACGCTGTTGAAGTTAGGGTCAAACTTCTCGAACAATTCCTGTTGTCCGTTGACCGTTGACTGTTGACTTAAGACATAGATATCGTTGAAGTAAGGAGATGCAAATCCATTGAAGCCGTAGAATTCGAAGCGTTTGTCGGTGAAATAACCTGCATCGACGAAAAGACGTGAGTTTGGAATGAGGCTATAGAAATCGCCGTAGAAACGAAGGTTAAGAGAACCTTTGGTGTAAGCTGATGCCTCGAGATTCATCTTATAGTCAAACTTTGGATAACGAGAGCCGTCGCCGTAGTTGAAGATATCGACACATGCTCCATATTGGAAACCCAGGTCAGAGTTGTATCCTACAACAGGAAGAGGTCCGAAGTTCCAGCCTTTTTTAATAAGCTCACCTTTCTCGTTATAAACCTTTTCTTTCTTGTTCTTATTGACATCCTGAGTGCTGTCCTGAGCTTGTAACATAAATGACATCAACAATATCGACATCATTACTAATAATTTTCTGCTTCTTTTCATAATAATATTATTATTGATTTTTCATCGTTATACTTTAAAACTAATGCAAAAAAAATGTATCTTTGTTCTGCCAAGCAAAAGTAAAAAAAAATCATCATGGAGCAAAAAAATAATAAAGATAACAGTGTAATTTTCGAGATAGAAAGTCTGTTGAATAAGATGTCTAATCAGGTTAATTTCTTGATAAGAAAAGAGATGACTATGAATCAGCTCGATATTGATTTATTGATGGAAAACACAAGAAAATTATACGATACCATTTGTTCTGTAGAGTTAGGAGTTAGGAGTGAGGAGTTAGGAGTTGAGGGAAACACTGACTCTGACTTTGACTCTGACACTGACTTTGACACTGACACTGACCTTGAACTTATTGACTCATCGACTGATGAACTTATTGACTCCGATACCGAGTCCGTCGCAGAACCAGAACCAGAACCAGAAGAAGAAGACTCTGGCATCAGGACTTATCGCATCGTTAGAGAGAACGCTCCTACTCTTGGCGATTTATTAGAAAAGACAGAAGACAACAGTCTCGCCGCTCGTCTGCAACGCAAGCCTGTGTCTGATTTGATATCTGCCATCGGCATCAACGACAAGTTCTTATTCCTTAACGAATTGTTTGGCGGAAGCATGGAGAAATACAACAAATCCATCAGGTCGTTGAACAGTTTCTCCACATTATTAGGAGCCAAGACTTATATGAGCGAGCTTCAGATTGAGTTCCAATGGGACTGTAGTTCCGACGCATATAAGAAATTAGCAGATTTAGTTGAAAGAAGATTTATATCAATTCATAATGCATAATTCATAATGCACAATTGGTTAAATAATCTTCGAGATACTATAAATAATTATGAATTATGCATTGTGCATTATGAATTAAAACAAGATGAAATTATACTTAGTACCGACACCTATAGGAAATTTAGAAGACATCACATTGCGCGCCTTGCGTATCTTACGTGAGGAAGTCGATGTCATTTTAGCGGAAGACACCCGCACCAGCGGCAACCTGTTGAGACACTACAGCATCAGCAAGCCGATGTCTGCTTTTCATATCAATAACGAACATAAGGTCGTCACTTCTTTAGCAGAACGTATCGTTGCTGGCGAGCGTATGGCTCTAGTCACCGACGCCGGCACGCCAGGCATCTCCGACCCTGGTTTTCTCCTAGTACGAGAATGCCTCCGACTCGGCGCAGAGGTAGAGTGCCTCCCTGGCGCTACGGCCTTCGTCCCAGCTCTCGTCAACTCCGGATTGTCGGCAGACCACTTCATCTTCGAAGGCTTCCTGCCTCATAAGAAAGGAAGACAGACTAAAATCAACGAGATAGCTAAAAACCATTATACCACCATATTATACGAGTCACCGTTCCGTCTCGTCAAGACATTACAACAACTGGCAGAGGTGTGCGGCAACGAAAGACGCGTGTCGGTAGCAAGAGAGCTGACCAAGATATACGAAGAAAACGTCAGAGGAACTCTTGAAGAAGTGATAGCTCATTTCAGCCAGAAAGAAGTAAAAGGCGAGATTGTCATCATCTTGGAAGGAATAGATAAAGAATAAAACGCAAATTTAAAATATGAAAATCAAACTACTATTTACAACATTATTACTTTTTTGTATAATCACCATAAATGCAGCTCCTTTTAAAAACGTAGAGAAGATACTGACACAACCTGATGGTACGGAGTTACACTGCTATGCTTCTGGTGACGAGTTCTACAGCCGACTTCACGACAAAGATGGTTACACTATCGTACAAGCTGAAAACGGATATTTCGTCTACGCAACAACAAACTCTCAAGGAGATATCATTGCAACACAGCATATTGCTGGCAAATCAGATCCAAAGGCATTAGGTCTCGTCCCAAACATCAAGATTTCTCAAGAAGAATATCTCAAAAAAAGAGATAGAATGAGAGTGACACCACAAAGAAACAAAATAGGTCTCAACCACGGTGCATACAACAACATCGTGGTTTTCATCAAATTTCAAGGTGATGATGACTTTAAAACATCAAAGACACAAATAGATTCCATGTTCAACAATGACGGATATTACGACATATCCATGAACAACTATTTCAAGAAAGCAACCTACAACCAGCTTTCTATGAAGTCTTATTGTTACCCCAAAGCTGATGGCGACAAGCTGATGGCATACGAAGACATGTATTCTAGAAATTATTACAGACCTTATAATGCTGTCACCAACCCTGACGGATATAATGAGCATAACCGTGGCAAACGTGAATTCGCTCTTTTGAAGAGAGCCATAGAACATATCGCAGAAGAAATACCAGACACTCTCAACATCGACCGCAACGAAGACGGCCTTGTCGATAATGTCATCTTTGTCGTCAAAGGAAATGTAGGCGACTGGAGCGACTTGCTCTGGCCTCATATGTGGCAACTACACGGAGAGGATGTTTACATCCATAACAAAAGAGTCATGGGATTCAACTTCCAACTCGAGACATCAACATATTTCACAGTGTCTACCCTATGTCACGAAATGGCACACTCATTAGGCTTCCCTGATCTATACCACTACAACCAAGCCTACGAATACCTCTCTCCAACAGGGCCATGGGACTTGATGTGCAACAACTCACAACCTCCACAACATACTGCCACTTACATGAAATACAAATACGGAACATGGATAGATGATATTCCAGAAATAGAATATGGCACCTATACCATTGAAGCTAACTCCTGGGAAGGCGGACGCAGAAACTGCTACAAAATACCAACATCCGACACCAATCAATTCTACCTTGTAGAATATAGAAACAAAAACAATATCTTTGAAAAAGGCTTGCCTGACGGAGGTCTCTTGATATATCGTCTCGACACAAGATTCAACGGATGCATTGAATATAACGGTAACGACATCCTCGACGAATTATACATCTTCAGACCTAACGGCAGCCACAACAAAAACGGACAAATCAACATGGCAACATTCAGTGCCGACAACAACAAAACTGAATTCAACAGTACCACTGACCCTTACCCTTTCCTCAATATCAACGAGGTTGACGGCGACATAAACATCTGTAACATATCGGCTAAAGGTGATAACATGACTTTCTCTTACTTGCCTAAAAACAGCAGTATCATCCCTACAAACCTGATTGCTAATGTCAACAAAGATAAATATGTAGAACTTATATGGGATACCGTCTCAATGGCTGACTCATATAATGTGTATCGCGACGGCACCCTGATTGCAAGCGACGTAACAGAAAACTTCTACCATGACGAATATCAAAACCTTGAAAAAGGTTACCACAACTATTTCGTCAGTTCTAACTGCAACAGAGAAGAGTCATTCCGTTCCAACAAAGAAAATGTCATCATAGGCGACTACTGCGAATATATCTTCGATATGAACTGCACTGGCGACAACGGATGGCAAGGTGGAGAGATAACAGTATCTTTCAACAATGGCATGGAAGACATCTTCTTGACCATGTATTCTGGAAACAATAAAAAAGAAAGCATCGTGGTCCCAACAGATATTGAAATGAGCTTAAAATGGGCAGATAGCTGGGATAATACCGAGTGTTCTTTTACCATGAGTAATAACGACGGAGAAATATACAAGTCAGAGGCATTGAACGAAGGTTTGTTAATCAGCATCAACACCGAAAGCAAGGGTTCTTGCATAGCTCCTAAAAACCTAACAGCCACAGTAGCCGAACCATACGTCAACCTCAAATGGAACTCACATGTTGATTGCGACAGTTATACCATATTACGCAACGACAAAGTCATCGCCGAAGGCATCACATCAAACTTCTACACTGACAAGACAGCGAGTGGCTCTGGCACATTAACATACACCGTCATAAGTAATAAAGACGGACTTTCTTCATTGCCATCTACCCCTGCTACAGCTACAATCATGAATTATAACAGAGACATCATCGATATTGCAGCAACATCAGAGAATGGCATCGTCAATTTGGAATGGAATGTAGAGCCTAACGACGTCTCACACTCTATCAATTATGATGACGGCAAATTCGTAACAAGCATCGGCAGCAGCAGCAACACCTGGGGAATCATGATTCCAACAGAAAAGCTCAGCAAATACAAAGGTGCTAAAATCACAGCGATAGAAATATTCGACGCTACTGAAACTAATTATAGCTTCAACATTTATAACGGAGAAAAACCTGATAACAACCCTATTCACCAAGAGTCGTTCAAGACAACAAACAGCAATGAGTTTGTCCGTTTCAAACTTTCAAAAGAAGTAAAATTCGACGCCAACAAAAACTTATGGCTGACAGCAAAATCAGCAGCAACGAGCAACCCTCCTATTCCATGCGGCGAGTTTATAGGTTTGGAAAACAGTAATTTGATTAAGGCTGGCGCATCATGGAAAAGCGCAACACATTACGACATGAACTATTCATGGCTCATCAGACTTCATATAGAACAAGACGATGCATTTGTAAATAATCTGTCATATAACATTTACAGAGAAGACAGCCTTATAGCATCAAATATAAAATCAACGACATACAGCTATTCAGAAGAAAACAACATCGGTGATACTATATGCTATAACATAGGTGTAACATACAACAACAATGACATTATTTATTCTGACAAAGTATGTCTCACAATAGATTCAACAGAGCCTGACCCAAAACCAGAACCTGAGCCTGACGAAGACAAGAGTCCTAAGCTATATCCTAACCCAACTAAAGACTATGTCACAATCATCGATGACAACATCAAGAAAATCAAAATATATTCCATAAGCGGAACAACACTTTTGGAAGAAGACACCAAAGGTAATAAAGTGGAAATAGACATGAGAAAATTCGCAAGAGGAATATACTTAATCCATGTCGTTACCGAGACAGAGACGAAAACTTATAAATTAGTTAGGAATTAGGAGTTAGGAGTTAGGAGTTTTTAAGACACCAAGTCTATGAGTCAATTAGTCTATGAGTTGGTTCTTAGTTCAAAAGCCAACAGCCTTAGTTCTTAGTCCTTAGTTCCTTCACCAGTTTCAATTCCAGATAGGAATATTCGTCGCCGAGGACTTCACGTGCCGCTGACAATGAAGCGTCATCAACCTCATCGAAATATTCTTCAATAGTTTCAAGATGGTCTTTATCAGCAAAGTCTTCCGCCTGATAGAGACCATTTTTCACTATCTCAACGATATGATTCTCTATCGTAGAACGTGAGAAGTTTCTTTCCTTGGCAATGGCATCTATATCCATGCCTTCATCTAAAAGCTCCAAAGTCGTCAGCACCGTAGCCGAAAGGTTCATCTCCTTCTTTGACTCTTCGTCATCGAAGTCTTTTGCGCTAAAGCCTTGATGTCTCAACACAATATTAATAATGTCAGCACCGAAACTCTTGATACGTGTGATACCGAGTTTTGAAATCTCTTTGAGTTCTTTTATCGTGACAGGCTTCTTCTCGACTATGCGCAGCAATACCGTTTTAGGAAGTATCTGATTTTCCAGCTTGTCGAATTCTTCAGCCTTTTCATCACGCCATCGCAACAAGGCATCCATCAGAGGCTTATCTTTGTTAACCACCGACTTCGACTTCAGCTTAGAAGAAGAAAGATTCTCTGCCTCGACGGTTTTCTTGTTTTTAAGTTCGAGAAATCTCTCAATGTCAAAACCGTTTTTCGTAAGGTTAAGACAAGCCGTCTTGACATAAAGAATCTCCCTTATCACATCCAAGACTGCCTTAACAGAAGCGTTGACAGCCTTGTTGTCGGTCTCGTTTATAATATCTCCAATATCTTCCATAGCGTTGAGCTTGTCAAAATAATAGACCGAAGCTTTCTTGATTCTCTCTTGAAGGAAGTTAAGGTCAGCATCCGGATTTGACAATATCGTATCTATCTGTCGTGAGAAACGCATCGCCACGTCTACTATCTCTTCACGGAAAAGTCTGCGTGTCTCAGCAATCTTATTCACTGCATCTTTCTCGAAGATATTATCATTCTCGCGAAGCACCTTGGCAAGTCTGTTGACCTGCACCTCCAGATTATCGAAAGAGAACAAGTCTATTATCGTGTGATGTATGAAGTTATATTCTTCCTTGGCGAGTCGTTTTTCATCAGGCTCGAGGGAAGGAATAGTATCGACGAAAGCATTTATAGTGCTGTCGTTAAACAAGACATTATTCTGTATCTTCGACTTAAGCACAAGACCTTTGAGAGAGGTGCAGCGGCTGAGAGCCACGTAGACCTGTCCGTGAGTGAAAGCCATCTCTGCGTTGAGAACGACCTTGTCGAAGGTAAGGCCCTGGCTCTTATGTATGGTGATAGCCCATGCCGTCTTCAGCGGTATCTGAGTGAAGCTTCCTATCTCCTTCTCTTCTATCTCGTTAGTCTTTTCATTAAGAGTATATTCAAAATTCTGCCATTGCACTGGCGCCACATTGATTTCTTCATCGCCACACTGCACCACGAGGCCATTGTCATCATCGTAAGATATTATCTTTCCTATCTTACCATTATAATATAATTTCTCTGGTGAAGGGTCGTTCTTCACGAACATCACCTGTGCGCCGACTTTCAATTCGAGTAGCTCTTTGGTAGGATACGCATTCTCTGGGAATATTCCTTTTATCTCTGCCTCGAAGGTCAGCAACTCTGATTTTATCTTGTTGAGCTTTTGTTCGTTTATCTCATCCGCTTGCGAGTTATGCGTCGTCAACGTGATATAACCCTCTTTATCCTTAGGCTCGAAATCAGGGAGGTAACGCTGGTTGAGCATATCAGCGCTTCTCTTATCCAGCCTATTGTTTCTCACCTGATTGAGGATATTGATAAAATCCTCATCATTCTGACGATATATATGATTCAGTTCCACGCAGATGTAAGGATTGTTTCTCAGCACAATACTGTCGAAGAAATAGACCGATTTGTAATAAGGCTGCAGCAGTTCCCACTCGTTAGGCCTTGCCACGGGAGCCAGCTGTTGTATGTCGCCTATCATGAGCAGCTGCACTCCGCCGAAAGCAGCGCTGCTACGACGTACTTTCCGTAGCACGGCGTCGACAGCATCGAGGAGGTCGGCACGCACCATACTAATCTCATCGATGACAAGCAAGTCGAGGCTACGCATAATCTTCAGTTTTGTCCTGCTGATTTTATTCGACAACAATGATGTCTGTTGTCCGCCCTCAGCAGTCTGTTGTCCACCTGGGACTATAGGACCGAAAGGCAGCTGAAAGAAAGAATGTATCGTCACGCCGCCAGCGTTGATGGCAGCCACGCCAGTAGGCGCGACAACGACCATACGCTTGTATGTGTTAGCCGCCAGATTACGAAGGAAAGTCGTCTTACCCGTACCAGCTTTTCCCGTCAAAAAAATATGAACGTCGGTATTCTGCACAAACCTGTTCAACATCTCAATCTTCTCGTTCTTCTCTTTCATAACCTTAACTCCTAATTAATTCAGACGTGTCAACGTGTGTTTATTTTCAAGGTAACGTCGACGCGTCTCTACATCACTCCTAACTCCTAATTAATCAGACGCATCAACGACATATTGTTTATTTTCATAGGTGTCATCGATACGTCTCTACTCCTAACTCTTCCTCAAAGCAACCCTAAACGTCGTTCCTTGTCCTACGACAGATGACTTGACGAAGATTTTTCCTTTATGATATTCTTCTATGATACGTTTTGCCAGCGAGAGTCCCAAGCCCCAGCCTCTTTTCTTGCTGGTGAATCCTGGCTGGAATATCTGGCTAAACATAGAACGTTGCATACCTTTGCCAGTGTCGCTCACGTCGATATATACATTGTCAGCGTCTTCTGTCATCTCCACCGTCAGCACCCCATGATCTTCCATAGCATCGAGAGCGTTCTTGGTAAGGTTCTCCAACACCCAGCTGAAGAGTGCCGAGTCGAGAGGGGCCAATATTTCTCTGTTTGGAATATTTATCTCGAACTCGAATTTATTATTAGAGAAACGACGTTTCAGATACGACATCGTCTCGTTGACCGAAGCCACCACGTCGCGTGATTCCAGTGTAGGGATAGAGCCAATCTTAGAGAAACGCTCAGTGATGACCTTCATCCTATCGATATCCTTTTCCATTTCATTCGTTCCTATGAACGGAGTATCCTGCAGTTTCAGCAGTTCAATCCATCCCACCAAGGAAGTGAGAGGAGTACCAATCTGATGAGCAGTCTCTTTCGCCATGCCAGCCCATACCTGGTTCTGCTCCGAGCGACGAGCGTAGCTGAACAGAAGATATGCCACTATGATAAAGAACACAAAGACAAGTATCTGCACTATAGGGAAATAACTCACTATGCGAAGCAGGTCGGAGCTTCTGTAATAAATGTAAGCTTTCTCGCCGTCGAGATAATTCACCTCAATAGGCATATTCTCTGAGCTCATGATACTAAGCTGTTTTTCAACATAGTCGCCGTCGTTCATCATGGAAGCGTCGAGGTTGCCGTAGCTGAGAATCTCATTCTGTTCGTGGTTAAGGATGATGACTGGCACACCCACCGCATTATCGGAGACATCGTTAATGAATAACGCGAACATATCATCGAGGACAGAACGCAGTTCGGTATAAATAAGCGACTCGTTATAATACAAAAAAGTCTCCTTGCCGTAAATATCAATCTCTATAGGAGGATATATGTTAAATTCTTTTTGCATTTCGTGGTCGAAAATTTTCTTGTCCTGAAATTTCTTAGGCAGGTTTATCGACAGAGTTATGTTGTTTTCACTATCGGTAATTACGACAGGAATACTGATATTACTTTGGATGATATCGAGATAAACGACGATATTTTCATTGTCTTTCGCAGCGAGAAAACGGCGGTATGCCTTAGCAAGAAGCTCTACCCTTTTTGCTTCCTGAAGACTCACCTCGTTAAAGAAGCCCTCAGCATAATTCATCAGTTCTGCATGAGACTGAACAGCTTCCGCCCACATAGTCATCTGACGCTGCTCCTGCATAGCGAATTTCTTAACGAGATTATTAGTATAATACATCGAAAGACTTATTATCAATAATGCTATTACCGACAATGCTATCTTCCATCTTTTCTTCTTTGCATATAAATCATTAAACTTCCTCATGTCTTATCTTTTATCTGTAAAACGCATCAAAATCTTTATTTATTTCAAAAGATAAATACGTCATTACAAATATATAAAATTATACCATTTTATACATATATTTTCGTATCTTTACACCAAATTATTTACACTTAATTTATTAACATTATTTAATCAAATTCATACCAAACCATGAAAAAGCTAATAGTCCTTTTACTACTATCTTTTTGTTTTATAAATTTCAATCTCGCACAAACATTATGTGATATTGACCCTGAGTTACAGATGCTTCTTAATCAGAAAAACAATGAGCCTATCAGCATCAATATCATTCTAAAATCAAAAATAGACGTAAAGGAATCAGCTACACGAAAGCTATCTTTTGCCGACAAAAGCATCAAGAGAGAAGCTGTTTTGCAAGAATTCAAACAATTCTCTGAAGCAAGTCAGGCCGATGTTTTATCCATTTTGCAATCTGGAACAAGAAGCAATAATGTCAAAGACATCAAATGTCACTGGATTACAAATATGATTAACTGCACCGTGACAAGCGATGTCGTATATCAGTTAGCCAAACATCCTGATGTAGCTGCCATTGCATACAACAAGCTAGAATACATGCTTTTCGACGAAGATTTTGAAAGAGCTACCACAATAGAAAACATCACAGAAAACATCCTCAATATCAATGCCGATGATGTCTGGAATCAAGGATATAAAGGCGAAGGAATACTTGTATCTATCTTAGACACTGGCGTCAACATCGATCATGTCGACTTACAAGACCATTTATGGGATGGTGGCGAGGAATATCCTAATCACGGATATAACACCTTAAACAACAGCCACGACATCAACGATGCCTTCGGTCACGGCACACACTGTGCTGGCACCATCTGCGGCGACGGCACTTCTGGCATAAAGACAGGCATAGCACCTGAAGCCACATTGATGTGCATCAAAGTATTAGGCGACAACGGCGAAGGTTCTCTCGACGCCATCATAAGCGGCGTAGAATTCTCCGTAGAACATGGAGCCGACCTCTTAAGCCTCTCCCTCGGCTCGGCTTTCCCTAACATATACACTAGCGAACTCTATCGTTCTGTCTTCGAAAACCTTTTAGAATTCGATGTCTTGGCCGTAGTAGCTGCTGGCAACGACAAAACCAAGATGGATGAATATCCTTTGCCAAGAAACATCAACGCTCCTGCCAACTGCCCTCCTGCATGGATTCACCCTGACCAACAAGCAAACGGCAGCGGCACATCAAGCATACTCAGTGTCGGCGCTGTTGATTACGACGACAATCATGCCTACTTCTCATCAGAAGGCCCTGTCACTTGGTCTGGCACTTCTTGGAACGACTACGTATTAGACTGGTCAGAAGACTTAGAACCAGGCTGGCTCGACTACGACAATGGCGTTTTCGAAGCCGGTACAAGCATCGCTTCTTCATTCAGATGGGGAATGCTGTTCCCTTCTTCAAAATTAAAAAATCATGAAGGCGGCAAACTAAGCAAGGTCTCAATGTATGACTGCGTGGCACATAGCGGTGACATCGAGATATACCAAGGCGGTGACGACCCTAACAAAGGTTATCTAATCCACAAACAAGAATATACATGTACCGGTTCAAACAGCTTTGTAGAATTCGAATTTACAAATCCTTTGACAATAGACTGCAAGAAAAACCTATGGGTCATATTAAAGACCGACGACGGCGCATTGAATCCTGCTGCTGCATGTAAATCGATTCACGAACCTAACGGCCGCTGGATAGGAAAAATATATAACGATTACACAACATGGTACGACGCCTGCGACTGGTTCGAGATGAACTACACATGGATGATAAGAGCCTTCATCACCAATAACAACGGTGAAGAAACAACAATAGAAGAAAACAACGAGTTCGGCCTCATCCGCCCTGACGTATGCGCACCAGGAATGTATATCGTATCAAGCGCGCATAACAGCAACGACGGTTTCTCTGTATTGAGCGGAACATCAATGGCAACACCATGCGTAGCCGGAGCCGTAGCTCTTATGCTAGAGAAAAACCCTTACCTCACCCCTGCCTTGATATGCGAGATACTCGAGACAACAGCAGTAAAACTCACAGAAAAGAAAAGCAACAAAACTGGTAGCGGACGCATCGATATCTTAGCAGCTATGAATTACTTGGACGAAATACCTGACGAATGTCAAGCTCCAAGCAATCTAACCGCTAATGCATTAACATACAACAGCGTCGAATTATCATGGGAAGGCTCAAAAATAGCCAAAGAATATGAAGTGTATCGCGACAATGAAAAAATAGCTACAGTGAACACTACTTCATATAGCGACCTTCAACTCGAAAACGACACTCAATACTGCTACACCGTCAAGAGCGTGTGCAGCCTCGGAATATCAGAACCAAGCGATGAAGCTTGCATCACAACATCTAACAACGAAGGAATCAATGATATGACATCTTCCTTTAACATATACCCTAACCCTGTTGAAGACAATCTTATCATAACAACAGACGCTATCGTTGAAAATATTATCGTTTATGATATGTATGGAAAAACTCAGAAACTCAGAAACTCAGAAACTCAGAAACTCAAAAATACAATTGACGTATCTGATTTAAACAGCGGTGTTTATTTCATCAGAATAACAACAGAAAACGGAGAATCAACAAAACTATTCATCAAAAAATAATACACTATGAGAAAGCACTTATTCTTGTTACTATCATTACTTCTATGCCATTTCGGTTTCGCACAAAACCATAATGTCATCGAACCAGAACTTCAAGAAGTTCTTAATCAGAAAGGCGACGACATGATTAGTGTAAACATTATTCTTAAGTCGGAGATTAACATCAATAATTTAAGAAGCAATGCTAAAGACATTGAAGATGTCAAAGCTCATCGTCAAGCTATCGTCAGTGAACTTAAAAGTTTCTCTGAGCAATCACAAAAAGATATTTTATCTATTTTAAAAGCAGGTGAAGCAAGCGGCGACATCAAAGACATCAAGACTCACTGGCTGTCGAATATGATAAGCTGCACCGCTAGCAAAGACTACATCTATTCATTGTCAGAACATTCCGACATCAAGATTTTAGGTTATAACAAGACTGAATTCCTCTTATGGGAAGAGAATGCCAAAGCTGCCGAGCCACAAAGAGGCATGACACCTAACATCAAACATGTCAATGCCGACAAAGCATGGAATCTCGGTCTCACCGGCGAAGGCGTTCTCGTTGGCGTGATAGACACTGGCGTCAATTTCCACAAAGACTTAGAGAAAAATCTATGGGACGGCGGAGAGGAATATCCAAACCACGGATATAACACTTTTGAAGACAGCCACGACGTTACCGATGGTTTCAACCACGGAACACACTGCGCTGGCATCATCTGCGGCGACGGCACATCAGGCACACAGACAGGCATAGCACCTGACGCCACAGTGATGTGCATCAAAGTCATGGACGATGCTGGCGGCGGCAATGCCAACAGCGTATGCTCTGGAATAGAATTCGCGATAGAACACGGAGCTGATGTATTGAACATGTCATTAGGATTCCCTAACGCATCAATGGCAACACGCGAAGCATTACGTCAGACATACGAGAAAGCCCTGGAAGCTAATGTCGCCATCGTCACAGCAGTAGGCAACGACGGCATGCTCAACCTCACCTTCCCTGTGCCTAACAGCGTCAGAGTGCCAGGCGGCTGCCCTCCTCCATGGCTCCACCCTGACCAACAAGCAAACCCTGGCGGATTGTCAGCATGTATCGCAGTAAGCGCTGTCGACTATTATAACAAAGTAGCCGACTTCTCATCAAGAGGTCCTTTCACATGGCAGACATCGTCATACGAAGACTACCCTTACCTCCCAGGAAGAGAAATCGGACTCATCCGTCCTGACGTATGCGCACCTGGCGTAGGAATCACATCATGCTCAAATAAAAACAGCAGCGGCTACATCAACATGGACGGCACTTCACAAGCAGCTCCTTGCGTGACTGGCGTGATATGTCTTATGTTACAGAAAAAATCTTACCTCACTCCAGCTCAGATATGCGAAGCTCTCGAGACAACTGCAACAAAATTGTCTGAGACAAAAAGCAACGAGACCGGCTCAGGATGCGTCAACGCATTGCTCGCTTTAGAAGAGATAGAGAACTACGAAGATATCACTGGTATCAACGACAACTGCATGGCAAATGTCAATATTTATCCTAACCCTGTTAACGACAGACTTTATATCGAAACATCGACACAGACACAGAGTATAGAGATTTATGATGTTTATGGTAGGGTTCAAAATCTCAGAAACTCAGAAACTCAGAAACTCAGAAACTCAATAGATGTTTCTGACTTAAACAGCGGCATTTACTTCGTTAAAGTAAAGACTGAAGAAGGAAATATTGTAAAACGAATTGTTAAGAATTAATTAGGAATGAGGAATTAGGAATCATTTTGATTTCCATTCACTCCTAATTCCTAACTCCTAACTCCTAATTGAAAAAGAATCATGAAAAAATCACTACTCGCACTATTTAACATCTTGTTTGTCTCAGCAAGTATCTTCGCTCAGAGTCCTGAAATAGAGATTCATTCTTTCAGTCCTGATGTATTAGAGACAAATAAAAACATCGAACTAAACGTCACATTAATTAATAAAGGTGATGCCGCTACTGAAAACAATATCGCTGCCACTTTAACGAGCGACAACGAATACGTCACTATCATCGATGGCGAAGCTTCTTACGGAAGCATAGCTCCTAACGAGACACCAGAGGCTACATTCATCATAATGCTCAGTGAATTATGTCCTGACAAAAACGATATCACTTTCTCTTTAGAAACCGTACTCGAAGGCAGCAGCGTGGAGTCGAAGTTGTCGTTCGACTTTGAAGACGGCTTCCAAGGCTGGACCAATATCGATGCCGACGGTGACGGATTCAAATGGATAAGCTCAACAACGAAGTTAGGTGCAGGCTATGGTCACGAAAGCGATTTCTGCGTGTTCTCACAGTCATACGACAACACCTTCGAAATCTTATATCCTGACAACTACCTCGTCTCTCCAGAGAAATTCAAAGTCGGCAAAGACGCCACATTCTCATTCTGGGCTTGCGCTCAAGACCTTAACTATCCTGATGAACATTTCGGCGTGGCAGTTTCAACTGAAAGTAACACCTCCGCCAACGACTTCATCACAATAAAAGAATGGAACATGACAGCCAAAGGAACTAGAGAACAAGGTGCCTGGTATCATTATTCCGTCGACTTAAACGAATATGAAGGTCAAGAAATCTGGATAGCAATTCGTCACTTCGAATGCTCCGACAAATATTTCTTAGTGGTTGATGACATTGAAGTCAACAATATTTTGCTACCTAAAAAATGGAATGAAGAAATTTCTGTGAAGGTCGACAACCCTACCCCTGAAATAGTAGCAACAACAATACAACACGATGATATCACTGCCGGAAAAGAAATAAACATCGAAGTCACTTTTGTAAATAAAGGAAGCGGTGCAAGTACATTTAACACTGTGGCTACATTGACAACAAAAGACGAGTTCGTAACTATCGTTGAAGGAGAAAAGACTTTAGCTCCAATGGAATGTGGCGACGAGATAACACAGACTTTCATCATCAAGACTGAGGCTTCATTGCCTAGCGAACATGCGATAAATTTCGACATCAACATATTGCCAGAGAGTGCATCCGACAACGTCATCAGCTTTAACTATGGTTTTGAGGAAGATTTAAACGGATGGACAACTGTCAATGCCGACGGCGACGACCATACTTGGTATCACAGCGATTCTGCTGATATCCACAGCGTATTAATATTACGGTCTCACACTGGCAAAGGACATATCATGAGCGAGTCGTTCTGCAATACATATATGGAAGCTGTGACATTAACACCTGACGATTACATCGTTTCTCCTATCATGATTGGCGTCACCGACAGCACCACATTCAGCTTCTGGGCTTGCCTTCAAGATGAAAACTACAACGAACATTTCGGTGTGGCAATCTCAACAGCAGCTGTTCCAACAGGTGACGACTTCACCACAATAGAAGAATGGGACATAAAAGAAATGCGAGCAACAGAATGGAAACAACATTCCGTCGACCTTAGCGAATATGCAGGTCAATTCATCTGGGTCGCATTACGCCATTTCAACAGCTCAAACAATTTCGTACTCTGCGTCGACGATGCTAGCTTCGACAATTTTATAATAGGATATAAATGGGGAAAGACATTCTCTTTGTCATCAGACGAGACTTCGATAACTGAAGAAAATATCACCTTCGATATCTATCCAAATCCGGTTAACGACATACTTTATATTGAGACTCAGACTCTGACACTGACTATTGAAATTTATGATGTTTACGGTAGAATTCAGAATCTCAGAAACTTAGAAACTCAAAAACTCAGAAACTCAATAGATGTATCTAACTTAAACAGCGGAGTTTACTTCGTGAAGGTTGTTACAGAAAACGGTGAAGCAGTACAACGCTTTATCAAAAAATAATTCATAATGCATAATTAGGGCTGAAGTCTGAAGTCCGAAGTCCAAAAAGAGGGTAGAGACGTATCAAAATTCGTAGAATTTTGCTGCGTCTCACTTGTTTTTACCAAGAACCTTGAGCTAAGAGCTAAGAACTTTTCGGTCGCTGAGCTTGTCGAAGCGCCGAAGCACCGAACATTGCCTTCGACAGGCTCAGGCATCGTTGAACTTTGAACTTTGACTAAACAGTCAATAGGCTTAGTTTTTTTGTTTTTGAGATTTTGAATTTCTGAGTTTTTTTGTATTTTTGTAACCTTATCTAAACAATACGGTTATGGATTACAATTTTAATGAAGTAGAAAAGAAATGGCAAGAATATTGGCGTAATAATAACGTCTATAAAGTTGATATCGACAACAGTAAACCAAAATTTTATATCCTAGACATGTTCCCTTATCCATCAGGAGCAGGTCTTCACGTAGGTCACCCTCTCGGTTATATAGCATCTGACATCTATGCTCGTTACAAACGTCTCAAAGGATTCAACGTCCTTCACCCAATGGGTTACGACGCTTACGGTCTCCCTGCAGAACAATATGCTATCCAGACAGGTACTCACCCAGCTATCACAACAGAGAAGAACATCAACCGTTATCGTGAACAATTAGATAAAATCGGTTTCTGCTACGACTGGGACCGTGAAGTTCGCACCAGCGACCCTGGATATTACAAATGGACACAATGGACATTCATCCAGCTTTTCAACTCATATTATTGCAACCAAACCAAAAAAGCTCAGCCTATCGCTGAACTCGTCAAGAGATTCGAGGCACAAGGCACTGAAGGCTTAGACGCTGCATGCAGCACACCGCTCACATTCACAGCTGAAGAATGGAAAGCCAAGAGCGAGAAAGAACAACAGGAAACCTTGATGAACTACCGCCTCGCTTACTTAGCCGACACTATGGTCAACTGGTGTCCTGAGCTCGGCACAGTTCTCGCTAACGACGAAGTAGCCGACGGTCTCTCAGTACGCGGCGGCCACCCTGTAGTACGCAAGACCATGAAACAATGGTTGCTCCGTATCACAGCTTACGCAGAACGTCTCCTTGAAGGTCTCGAGACAATAGACTGGAGCGAGTCGATAAAAGAAGTACAACGCAACTGGATAGGCAAGTCGATGGGCGCATCATTGTTATTCGACATAGCCGATAAAGATATCAATATCGAAGTGTTCACCACACGCGCCGACACCTTGTTCGGAGCAAGTTTCATGGTGTTAGCACCAGAACACGAAATCATCAGCACCATCGTCTCTGACGAACAACGTGCTGCCGTTGAAGAATACGTCACATGGGCAAAGAACCGCTCAGAACGTGAACGTATGGCAGAAGTGAAGAAAGTGTCAGGTGTATTCACTGGTGCTTACGGCATCAACCCATTCACAGGCGCAAGAATTCCAATCTGGGTAGCAGACTACGTACTTATGGGTTACGGTACCGGCGCTATCATGGCAGTACCAGCTCACGACAGCCGCGACTTCGCCTTCGCTCGTCACTTCAACTTACCTATCACACAAGTCGTTGCAAAACCTGGTGAAGAACCTTCAGACGCTTCACAATGGACAGAGTCGTTCGACGCTAAAGAAGGCGTGATGGTCAACTCTGAATTCCTCAACGGCCTCACCGTGAAAGATGCTATCGCAACAATGATTGCTAAAGTTGAAGAAATGGGCATTGGTAAAGGCAAGACTAACTACCGTCTCCGCGACGCTATCTTCAGCCGTCAACGTTACTGGGGCGAGCCATTCCCAATCTATTATAAAGACGGAATGCCTTACGCCTTAGACGAAAGCAAACTTCCATTAGAATTACCATCTATCGACGCATACAAACCAACAGAGACAGGCGAGCCTCCATTGGCACGCGCTAAAAACTGGACAACAGAAGAAGGTTACAGACTCGAAACTAACACAATGCCTGGCTTCGCTGGTTCAAGCGCATATTACCTCCGCTACATGGACCCACAAAATAACAACGAGTTCATCAGCAAGGAAGCTAACAACTACTGGGAACAAGTCGACTTATATATCGGTGGTGCAGAACACGGAACAGGTCACCTTATCTACAGCCGTTTCTGGAACAAGTTCTTATTCGACCTCGGTGTAATCTGCAAAGACGAGCCATTCAAGAAGATGATTAACCAAGGCATGATTCAAGGAAGAACAAGCTTCGTATATCGTGTCAACGTACAGAAATTCAAAGAATATTTTGCAAATAAAGAAATGCCTTTCGATGTAGAGACATTAGGCACATCAAACCTCTTCGTTTCTAAAAACATCGAAGGTAGAGAATACTACAGCGACCCTATCCGCGTCGACATCAGCATGGTTCATAACGACATTCTCGACACAAAAGAATTCAACCAATGGCGCGACGACCTTAAAGACTCTAAGTTCATCTTCGAACAAGATAAAGAAGGTAACCCAATATACGTCTGCGGCTGGGAAGTTGAAAAGATGTCGAAGTCTAAGTTCAACGTACAAAACCCTGACGACCTCGTTGCTAAATACGGTGCTGACACATTGAGACTTTATGAAATGTTCCTCGGACCTCTCGAACAATCGAAGCCATGGGACACACAAGGCATCGAAGGCGTTTACCGTTTCATCCGTAAGTTCTGGAGATTATACACAGACGAAAACAACGAGTTCTGCTTCAGCGACGAACCTGCAACAAAAGAAGAGTTGAAGTCATTGCACAAACTCATCAAGAAAGAGGAAGACGACATCGAAAGAATCTCATTCAACACCGTTGTTTCAGCTTTCATGATATGCGTCAACGAACTCACTGACTTGAAGTGCAACAAACGCGAAATCCTCGAACCACTCGCAATCATGGTATCACCATACGCACCTCACCTCGCTGAAGAGTTGTGGCATCAGATGGGACATGACGATAGCGTGGTAATGCAGAAATTCCCAGAGTTCGTCGAGAGCTACGTCGTTGAAAACAACTTCACATATCCTGTTTCTATCAACGGCAAGAAACGCTTCGACTTGGAATTACCAATTACATTAAGTCCAGCAGAGATAGAAAAAGCTGCTATCGAATCACCAGAAGCAGTGAAATGGATTGCCGACAAGAGCATCAAGAAAGTCATCGTCGTTCCAAAGAAGATTATAAATATCGTTGTTGGATAAAATAACAACGGACAACAGACAACTGTCAACGGAAAAAAGCTTGATGGTTGTCTGTTGACTTTTACTGATTACTGAAGGCTGATAGCATTAAAAAGATTCTATTTTTTAAATTTCATACAATGAAAAAAAATCACATCATTTTATTTTTAGCATTGGTTTTAAGCAGCTTCTCATTCGCCCAAAATTTCAATGCAATCGAGCCTGAGCTCCAAAACGTTTTAAATCAAAAAAGTGAAGAACTAATCGACATTCAGATTTATTTTAAGTCGAGTATCGATTCTAAACAACTTAATCAAGCAACAAGAAAAGCTTATACAAAAGCTGAGAAAAAAGAACTCGTCGTCAATGAGCTCAAGACATATTCAGAAAACGTCCAAGCCGACGTGATGAACATTTTAAAAGCTGAAGAATTAAGCGGCAACGTAAGTGACATACACAAACTTTGGATTGCCAATTCTATCAGCTGTAAAGCTTCATCTTCTGTCATCTATCAATTATCATCACATCCAGATGTGAAGATGATAGGTTATGACAAGGAGTTTCAACTCATTACTCCAGAACAGATGGAAGAAATCAAATCAGCTGCAAAGTCAGACATAAAAGCAGGAGGCCCTGATGTTCATGTTCAAGCTGTAGATGCACATAAAGTCTGGTGGGAAAAAGGATACACTGGCAAGAATGTCATCGTCGCAGTTTTAGACTCAGGAACCAACACCAATCACTTAGACCTTAAAGACCATCTTTGGACAGGATATATCGATACCAACAATGACGGCACTCCTGACTCATACGTCAACGGATGGAACTTCATCAGCAACAATGCCAACATCACCGACGACTATGGTCACGGCACACACTGCGCTGGCATCGTATGTGGCGACGGTACAGCAATTGTCACCACAGGTATTGCTCCAGATGCATCACTAATGACAGTGAAGACCATCAACCGTACAGGTGGCGGTTCTGTCGCACAGATGTTAAAAGGAGTTCAGTTTGCTGTAGAAAACGGCGCTGACGTATTGAGCATGTCATTAGGTTTCAAGAATAACCAATTGACAACAACACAGAAAGAAGAGATTCGTGCAGCATTCGACAACGTATTAGCAGCAAATGTTGTAGTATGTGCAGCGGCAGGTAACGACGGTGACACATACGGCGCACCAAACAATGTCGACTACCCAGCAGCATGTCCAGCTCCATGGAGAAACCCTGACCAGACACTAGAAGGCGGAGTATCTAGCGTCATCTGCGTCGGCGCACACGACCTCAACGAGTCTTCACGCGGACCTTCAACATGGGAAGGAACATCATACAACGACTATCCATATAACGAAGGCGCATCGATGGGTCTCATCCGCCCTGACATCTCAGCACCAGGTTATATCATCCGTTCTACAAAATATTCACAAAACGACATCTACGAACTCAAAAGCGGCACATCACAGGCAACACCATGCGTTGCAGGTGTAATCGCGCTTATGTTGGAAAAGAACTCTTCCCTCACTCCTGCCCAGATTTCACAAATCATCGAAGAGACAGCGACATCAAAACCTGAGACAAAAAACAACAGAGTAGGCGCCGGTGTTGTCAACGCTCTCGCTGCAGTAAACAGCATCACTGAAGTAGTTGGAAATCCTTTCATACAAGTAAGCACATTCGCTCCACAAGTAATATCAACAGGAAAACAAACCATCGGCATCACATTGAATAACACAGGTAATGGTGCTAGCGAAGAAAACACCTCAGTAACATTGTCATTATCTAACGACCCTTATATAACAATCGCTAACCCAACACAAAACCTTGGCAGAATTGGCGCAAACAGCAACAAGACATTATTCTTCGAACTCGATGTCGATGCACAGACACCTAGCGGCCACACAGCCACTTTCTCTGTCAATACAACAAGCGGAAGCTTGTCATGGGACAATGCCTTTTCTATCAACATCACATCTATACCTGAGATTACTTTCCAATCTGTCAGCCCTGCAGTAGTGAAGACAAACACATCTACCGACATCAATGTCACTATAGCAAACACTGGCACAGCAGCATTCTCCGACTCTATCAAACTCAAGCTCGTAACTATTTCGAACGACTTAAAACACGTCACTTTGGTTGATAATGAAACATCAATAAAACCATTAGGCGTAGGTGAAACAGGAACAGGAACATTTACTATTGAAACAAAAACACCTAGTGAAGGTTACAAATTCGACTTCTTCCTTGAAACATATTCAGAATATTCCAACCCAACAAATTACGTTTACGAATTCGAAAACGACTTGCAAAGCTGGACATATTTCAACGCTAGCTCAAATTACATCAAGGCTCCTTGGTTACACAGTACCAATGCAACTACTCTAACAGATATTCACGACTCTCATTCAGGAAAAGGTCACCTTATGAGTATTACATATAGAGATGGCGCTGCAACAAACTATACCCCTATTGACAATTATCTCGTTTCTCCTGTTAAAATCAAAGCCACAGAAAATAGTAAAATCAGTTTCTATGCCTGTGCAAACAACTATTCATTATACAGAGAACACTTCGGCCTCGCTGTATCAACAGCAGGCAACACCTCTGCAAGTGACTTTACTACAGTTCAAGACTGGATAATCTCAGACAAAACAACATGGAGACAATACACCGTCGACCTTAGCGCATACGCAGGTCAAGAAATATATGTCGCTATACGTCACTTCTTCACAGCACAAGAATGGGAAGACTCTTATTATGGATATGACTACTGTGCTTTAAATATCGACGATATCGTTTTCAGCGACGTAACATTAAGTATAAAACACGTTACAACATATAGCTACGATGACCCTTATTATTTCAACGTAATGGTAAGCAATACTATCAATTTGCCTATGGTTGAAAATCTTACAGCTACAGCAATCAGCAGCAGCAAGATAAATTTAACATGGGATGCTGTCAATAACGTGAGCGGATATAACGTATATCGCGATGGTCAAAAAATCGCTATTGTGACAGAGACAACATTTGAGGACTCAAAACTCAATCACGAGACACAATACTGCTATGCTGTTACAACTATCACAAGCTATGGCGAGTCTGGATTCTCAGAAGAAACATGCGCAACCACATTAGAACCAACAGAAGCTCAAACTCCTACAAACCTTATAGCTACAGCTGAAAGCGGTTCTACCATAGTCTTGACATGGGATGAGTCGGAAGAAGCTGCAAGCTATAACGTATATCAAGGTTCTGAATTGATAGCTACCGAACTCACATCTACAATGTATATCGTCAACGGACTCGAAGCAGAGACAGAATACTGTTTCAGCGTTACATCCGTCAACAAACTCGGTGAGTCTGGCAAATCTGAAAGCGCATGTGCAACGACATTGGAAGCAGAAGAAGACCCTACGAAGCTAGCAGCGCCTGTCGTAACAGCAGAAGCTACAAGCGACACAACGATAGTCTTGACATGGAATGCTGTAGAAAATGCAATAAGATACAATATCTATAGCGGAGACGAAACAATTAAACTTGCCGTTAGAGATATCACATACACAGTGACAGGCTTAGAAGCTGAGACACAATATTGCTTCAATGTAGTTGCCGTCAATGCTGAAAGCACTTCAGAAAAATCAGCAGATGCTTGTGCCACAACATTGAAAGCTGAAGAATCTGCGAAACTAGCAGCTCCTAAAAACCTTAGAGCTACTATAAGACAAGACGTTCCAGGTTATAGCTACAAATACGAAATCACTATGGCTTGGGATGCCGTTGATGGCGCTAAAGGCTATGACGTTTATGTAAATACCGATACCAAAGAAGATTTCCACTTCGGTTACACCAACGGCACTGCATACGTTGCAGGGTCTGACGAAGAAATCACATTTGAATTCTATGTAATAGCTTTCAACGACGAGACAGAGTCAGAGCCATCAGAAGTTTATACTGTAGTCGTTGAAGACAACGCTATTGAAGAAATGAACGCTTCATTCAATATCTATCCAAATCCGGTTAACGACAAACTTTGTATCGAGACAGAAACTGAAATCGAGGAAGTTGTCATCTACGATATATATGGTAGAGTTCAAAATCTCAAAAACTCAGAAACTCAGAAACTCAAAAACTCAATAGACGTAACTAACTTAAACAGCGGAGTTTACTTCGTGAAGATTGTTACAGAAAATGGTGAAGCAGTACAACGATTTATCAAGAAATAATTCATAATTCATAATGCATAATGCATAATTAGGGCTGAAGTCCGAAGTCCAAAAAAGGTAGAGACGTATCATTATACGTCTCTCTTTTTTTAGACAACAGACATCGGTCGCTGAGCTTGTCGAAGCGCCGAAATTATTTTTATCTTTGCACATTATTAAATCTCACTGATTTTATGAAGAAAATATTTGTACTTGTAGCAGGATTGTTCTTTTGCACACTATTCGCTAATGCGCAGAACAACGTAATCGATTCAGAATTACAAAACATCTTAAACACAAAAAACAACGATTATATCGATGTCAACATCATCTTAAAATCACAGATGTCGACAGAAGATTTTCAAGCATTGAATTGCAAAAGCGACAGCAAGGAAGTTCGTCGCGAGCTTATGATAAATGAGCTTAAGAAACATTCACAAAAGACACAAGAAAATGTATTGTCTTTTCTCAATGCTGAAGAAAGAAACAATAATGTTATTGAAGTCAAGAGCTACTGGCTTACGAACTTCATCAACTGCAAAGCAAGTCGTGACGTCATCTATCAATTGGCATCACATCCCGATGTAGCTTCTATAGTTTATAATGGAGAGATGGAAGTCGTTTCCGACATCGTCAGTGATGACAACTCACGTGGCATTCAGTCTGAATCAGAGATAGCGCAACATCTAACACATATCAATGCCGATGATGTATGGACATTAGGATATACAGGCAAAGGCGTTATCGTTGCAGTCTTAGACTCTGGCGTCAACACCGATCACGAAGACCTTAAAGACCATTTATGGAACGGCAACGCACAACACGGATATAATGTTGTCAACCCTGGACAGAAACCTATCGATGACAGGAGCCACGGCACACACTGTGCTGGTATCGTCTGCGGCGACGGCACCTCAGGAAAACTGACAGGAGCAGCTCCTGAAGCAACATTGATGAGCATCAAACTCTACGACGCCAACTCAGGTCTTACTATACAAAGACTGACATCAGGCATCGAGTTCGCCATCGAAAACGGCGCTGACATCTTAAGCATCTCACAAGGCTGGATAAACCAATCTGCAAGCAACAGAAGCACCCTACGTAACACCTTCGACAATGTGTTGGAGTTGGGGATAGTAGCTGCCGTAGCTTGTGGCAACGACCGTCAAAGCCTAAGTTCATATCCTGCACCTTATAACGTACGTACTCCTGGAGACTGCCCTCCTCCATGGCTTCACCCTGACCAGACTCTCAAAGGTGGCTTGTCGAGTGTAGTATCTGTTGGAGCCGTCGATTACAATAACGTAGTATCAGGCATATCATCACAAGGACCAGTATCATGGGAAGGCACCACATATAACGACTATCCTTACGCACCAGAAATGGGTCTCATACGCCCTGACATCTGCGCTCCAGGAAACAACATTGTGTCGCTCGACAATGAAAGCAACAACGGTTATACCATCAAAGCTGGAACATCAATGGCTGCACCTTGCGTAGCCGGCGTCATGGCTCTTATGCTCGAGAAAAATCCTGAACTCACTCCAGCCGACTTATGCAGAATCATCGAGACTACTGCAACAAAAGTCTCTGAAAAGAAAAACAACGATACCGGCTCTGGCATAATAGACGCTCTCGCCGCTGTACAAGCCGTCGACTTCAACACAACAGGCCCTTACATCAACAAATATTCTTTCACAAACAATTTCATCCCTGGAACAAACCTTAACCTGGAACTTACATTAGTCAACAACGGCGAAGGCTCAACTAGCGGAAATACTAACGTAAGTATCAGCACCAACGACAGCTACGTAAGCATCGTAGATGGCAATGAAAGCTACGGCGTAATGGCGGCTGGCGCAACAGCAAAAGCAACATTCGTAATCTCTGTTGACAAATTATCTCCAGACAATCACAAGGCTACTCTTAACGTAAACGCTACTAACGGAAGCCACAACCGCTCGTTCGACATCGTAATAAACATCTCTAATGAGTTGCTTCCTCCTGCAAATGTCACAGCAGAAGCCAGCAGTACTTCTATCAGTTTGTCGTGGGATGAAGCCAACAACGCAACAAGCTATAACATATATCGTGACGAGACATTCTTAGCTAACGTAAGCTCAACATCATATCTCGATGAAGGTCTTGAACAAGGCACCTTATACAGTTATACATTAACAACAAAACGTGGCGAACTCGAATCGGCACATTCTCAGATATTACGTGTACAGACTGACGACGACTCAAATGCACCTGCTCCTACTAATGTGGTAGCAAGCGTAAATGAAGACAAAGTAAACATCAGCTGGGTCAACGGCAACGACAGCAAAGCGTCAAATGTATATAGAAAAAACATCACTTCTGGTGAAGAGACCAAGATTGCTTCCAACATAAACGGCAGCACATACACCGATGACAGTTGGAACAGCTTACAAGACGGAGTCTACAAATATGGTGTCACTAATATGTACTCACAAGAAGGAACCATTTACGAAGAAGGCTTAGAAAACATTTCTGCAAGCACAGTGTATAACGCCAACAGTTCCGACTGGTATTATTACAACGAAAATGGAGCAAAATACAACTGGGTCATCGCAGAAAGCATCTCCACTGGCATGGTGAACAACCCTACAATATTCACTCCGTATCTAGGAAATAAAGCTGCTTTCATCACATCAAATTATAACGACCCATCTTATCTTACATATCTAGTCACACAAGAGATGGATTATACTCAGTATGACGGAAGCAACATCAGTCTTTCATTCTATTATATCACACCAGCCTGGGGTACTGACGTCAACACTTTGAAAGTCATGGTAAGTACCACATCACATAACAGCGGCTGGACAGAGTTATGGTCGAGCAACAAAACCAATGTCTCTGAATGGACAAAAGCTACTGTTGACTTAAGCGAGTATGTTGGCAAAAAGTTCTTCATCTCATTCGTTAATATCGCTGGTTTTGGTTTCTGCTCTGGCGTTGACGAAGTAGCAATCTCAGGCGACAGCGGCAACGTAGAATCAAGAATAGAATGGAGTGAGGATATTCACAAAAAAACAGATGTATCTATTAAAGAGAATACATTTAACGACAAACGTTTCGCATATCAATCAGGCAGCGAACTCATCGTCAATGGCGAAGGAACCGTACAAATCATCGACATAATGGGACGCATAATCTACAACGACGTAACAAGCTGCAATAATAGAATCGACATAAGCAAATTCAACAAAACAGCTTATATCATTCGCTTGATAAATAAAGAAAGTGTGAAAACACAGAAAATAACCGTTTATTAGTTAGGAGTTAGGAGTTAGGAGTGAGGAGTTATCTTCTAATTCCTCAACTCCTTAGTTCCTCAATTCCTCAGAATCTCAGAAAAACTTATGAGATTCTGAGGTTTTTATTTTTTAACAACAAAACTTATAGATAATCATAATATTATGTATCTTTGCAACTTATCTTTGCATTATTAAGATTATGAGAAAAACATTAGCACTTGTAGTATTTTTGTTACTCAGCGTTTTCTTTGTAAACGCACAAAACAACATCATCGACGACGAATTACAAAACATCTTAAACCAAAAAGGCAACGACTACATTGATGTCAACATCATGTTGAAGGCACAAATGACGAGCGATGACTTCTCAGTCTTGAATTGCAAAAGCGACAGCAAGGAAGTACGTCGCGAACTCGTTACCAACGAATTGAAAAAATTCGCAGAAAAATCCCAAAGAGACATCATGTCAGTCATCAAGGCTGAAGAAAGAAGTAACAGCGTTATCGACATCAAGACATACTGGATTGCCAACTTCATCAACTGTAAGGCAAAACGTGATTTCATCTATCAGTTAGCATCACACCCAGATGTAGCTTTGATTACATACAATTCTGAAATGGACACAGAATTCATGTTGTCAAATGAAGAAACACGCGGCATCCAAGCTGCGACAGGCACCATCGCACAACATGTAACACAAATCAAAGCTGATAAAGTATGGGACTTAGGTTATACAGGTAAAGGCGTCGTCGTGGCAGTCCTCGACTCTGGTAGCAACCTAAACCATGCCGACATCAAAGACCATTTATGGAACGAAAACGGAAAATACGGATATAACGTACATTCAACAAACTCAACACCTTTAGACGAAGGCAGCAATGGTCACGGAACTCACTGCGCTGGTATCATCTGCGGCGATGGTACTTCAGGACAAAAGACAGGTATCGCTCCTGACGCAACACTGATGACTATCAAAATAATCGGAGGCGGCAGATGTACAGCTCAAAACTTAGTAGAGGGCGTTCAAAAAGCAGCCGAATTAGGCGCAGATATCATAAGCCTTTCAGTAGGTAGAGAAAACCCTGATGAAAACAGAGCTTTATTCCGCCAGACGTTCACAAACTTATTACAATCTAACATTGCAGCAGCAGTAGCTTGTGGTAACGATGGTAATAGTGCAATTTCAGTTCCTCATAACGTCCGTACTCCTGGCGACTGCCCTCCACCATGGATTCACCCTGACCAACAAGGCAATGCAAATAATAATTTGACAAGCGTTATCAGCGTCGGCGCTGTAAATGAAAACAACGTAGTTTCACCTAGTTCATCTAAAGGTCCTGTGACATGGCAAAACATAGCTGGTTACAACGACTATCCTTATAATCCTGGCATCGGTCTCATCCGTCCTGACATCGCAGCACCAGGTGAAAATGTATATTCTCTCAACGTTAACAACAATAACGGTTATTGGGGCAAATCTGGTACTTCACAAGCTGCTCCTTGCGTGGCTGGTGTTATGGCTCTTATGTTAGAGAAAAACCCTAACCTCACTCCAGCTGACTTATGTAGAATCATTGAGACAACAGCATCTAACAAACCTGCTAATAAAAACAACAGCATGGGTTCTGGCGTAATCGACGCTCTCGCAGCAGTGCAAGCTGTTAACTTCAATGAAGCTATCGTTCTCAACCCTTATGATTTTACCAGAACATTAAATACTGGTTCAAATCTTAACCTCGAACTCACATTGATAAACAATGGTAGCGGCTCAACTAACGGAAATACAACAGTAACAATTTCAGAAAACGATAATTATACAACTATCGTAACAGGCAGCAAGTCTTATAGCACAATGGCTTCTGGCAAAACAGCATCAGCTACTTTCGTAGTGTCTGTAGATGCATTGGCTCCAGATAACCACGAAGTTACATTTACAGTTAATGCTGGTACTCGTACTTTCGACATTGTCGTTACTATTTCTAACGAATTCGTGGCTCCTAGCCTTACTGCAACTGCAAACGGCACAGACATCAACTTGACTTGGAACGCTACAAATAACGCTACATCCTATAATATCTACCGCAACGGAGCATTTCTTGCAAACACAACATCTACATCCTATACAGATACAGGTTTGGAATATGGCACATTATACGCATATACTGTAACATCAAAACGTGGAGATTTAGAATCTGAACATTCTCTTATCACTCGCGCTCAAACAGAAGACAACCCTGACAGACCTTCTCCAACAAACGTTAAAGTCAACAACGGAAGAATCACTTGGACTAATGGCACCGGAAGCAAAGACTCTAAAATCTACAGAAAAGATGTAAATACGAGTGTTGAGACAAACATAGCTACAAACGTAAACGACAGTTATTACACAGATAACAACTGGAATTCTTTAGAAGACGGCGTTTACCAATATGGCGTTGCCAATACTTATGCAGTAAATGAAATTGTTTACACACAAAACTTCTCAGATCTTTATCTGACAAATTCTACAGGTATTTATCCAACAATGAATGCTTATTGGTACATATATAGAGAAGGTAGTAATAATAGCTACAATTGGAAAATAGATTCTTATATAACCAATGGTAATACATATGAATCATTTTCTGGAAAAGCAGCTTTTATTACATCTAACTTTACTAGCTCATCTTATTTGTCATATTTGGTAACACGTCCAATGACTTATAACGAAGCTGTTAAATTGTCATTTAAATACATCACTCCAGCTTGGGGTAAAGACATTAACACTTTAAAAGTGATGGTAAGTAGAGACACTCATACAGGTACTTGGGAAGAATTATGGTCAAGCAACAAAACTGATGTTCAAGAATGGACAGAGGCAGAAATTGACTTGAGTGCATATGCAGGACAACAAATCTATATTGCATTCGTAAACGTTGCTGGTTATGGTTACTGTACTGGTGTTGAGGATGTTAGCATCGCTGTCGAAGGCAGTTCAGAATCCAGAATTGAATGGTCTGAAAACATTTACAAGAATTATAATATCTTCATTAATGACGGACTTTGGTCAAATACAGACAACTGGGCAGCGAGACGACTTCCAAACGCCAACGACTCACAAGTCATCATAGACGCTAACGCAACCATCGCAAGCGGCAATATCACAGTCAATTCATTAACAATCAACGAAGGCAAGACATTGACACTTAACGACGGTGCTACCTTGACTGTAAATGGATACTTTACCAATACAGACGTTGACGCTTTCATCATCAACGATGGCGCACAGGTGTTCCAAAACAATGACGACGTTTCCGCAACATTCGTGATGAACATCTCCAACCCTAGCGAATGGACTAACAAAAACAAAGATGGATGGCAGTTCATTGCATCTCCTGTGAAAGATGCCAACATAGAAGACTTCGTTCCTTCATCATCCAGATACGACTTATACAAATACGACGGAAACAAAGGCATGGAATGGCGCAACCATAAAGACGAAAACGACGAAGACGATGAAGAAGAGGAACCTGTAATTGAGGAAATCATTGTTGAGATTGAAAAAAATACAAAATTGAGTGGATACTATTATCCTCTAGCTGGTGCCATGTATACTAAATATTCTATTTCACAACAAATTTATTTACAAAACGAAATAGGAACAAAAGGCAATATCAAACAGATTCAATTTAAAAACCAAAGAGGATGCGGTGATGTTCGTTACATACATGTTTATATGCAAAACACTGATGCTACAGAATTTACCAATGGATGGATTAACATCACCTCAGAACCTGTTTATTCTGGTGAAATAGTTAGCGGCAGCAACGACGGGGATTGGATTAGAATAGATTTAACTAACGAATTTGAATATACTGGCAACAACCTGTTAGTATGTGTGTATGATGCAACTGGAGCTTCAAGTTCTGATTATTATAAGTCCAATAAATTTTATGTATATGAAACAACAAACAGAGCATTAGGTGCAAACAGTATGAGTAGTACATACGACCCAACATCCTTAACAGATATTTCAGCTAATAAAATAAATAACAACCAAGTTAAACTTACAATAGAACCTACTTCTGCCAAATCATCCACTTCTTCTGAAAAAACAGTCAACCTCAACGGAGGCTTCGATATGGTCGACAACTTCAGTTACTCTGGCACAGAACTCAGCAACTTCGAAACTACTTTCCAACAAGGAGTAGGTTATCTGGCATCATATGAGTCAGAAACAACAGCTACTTTCAAAGGAACTCTCAACCATGAGAATTCTTATACATTCAACGTAAGTTATAACAGCGACAAAGACCTCGCCAACTTCCATCTGTTAGGCAATCCTTTCTCATTCAATATGAACTGGGACAAGGTCGCAACAAGCAATATGATTAACGGCTACGCTGTGGTCAACAATGAGGGCGGATATAACTATGCAACAAGCGGCGAGATAAAAGTCGGCGACGGTTTCTTCGTGAAAGCTACTGGAGCAACCCCTTCTATATCCTATAACACAAGAAGCAAAAACGACAAGAAAGAGACTTCATTGAATGTCATCGCTACCAGCAAAGGCGGAAAAGACAACGTTATAGTAAGACTCGATGAAGAACAAGAAGGATTCCCTAAAATCAAAAACCTCAACGAAGACATCGCTCTGGTTTATGTCTTAGACAACAAAGTGCCTTACGGCATATATAACTACAGAGAAGATGTTCAAGAAGTAGAACTCTTCTTCAAAGCAGCACATATCGGAGAATACAACATCCATATCGAGCTTAATGGCGAGTTTGAATATATCACTTTGGTAGACAAAGTCAACGGCAGCGAGACAAATATGATGACAAACAGCTATTCTTTCACAACGACGCCAAAAGAAAACGGCAATCGTTTCTCGTTGAGATTCGCCACAGGCAAAGGCGCTGACGGACAAGAAAACTTCGTATATCAATCAGGCAGCGAACTTATCATCAATGGCGAAGGACATCTTCAAATCATCGACCTCATGGGACGCGTGATTTATAACAATGAAGTTGTAAATGACAATAACAGAATCGACATAAGCAGATTCAACAAAGGAGCTTATATCATAAGAATGATAAATGAAGAATGTGTGAAAACACAGAAAATAACCGTTTATTAGTGAGGAGTTAGGAGTTAGGAGTTAGGAGTTAGGAGTTAGGAATTAGGAGTTATCTTCTAATTCCTTAGTTCCTCAATTCCTCAAAATCTCAAAATCTCAAAACCTCAGAAACTTAGAAACTCAGAAACTCAGAAACATGGAGAAGCAGCATTACTTATTACTCGATGGCTTGCGCGGTGTAGCGGCGCTGATGGTTTTATGGTACCACGTCTTCGAGGGTTTCGCCTTCGCTGGCGGCACTATGATAGAGACTTTCAACCACGGACATCTCGGCGTCGACTTCTTCTTCATGCTGTCGGGATTCGTCATCAGCTATGCTTATGATGACAGATGGAAAGCCAACGGTCTTAGCGTAAGAGGATTCTTCAGACGTCGTTTGATAAGATTGCAGCCTATGGTAGTGATGGGCGCAATCATCGGTCTGGTCACATATCTCCTTCAAGGCGGAGTGCGATGGGATGGTACACAGATGCCATTTCACTGGATTCTTGTAGCGTTTTTCCTTGCTATGTTTCTCATTCCTGCTTATCCTGGAGCGTCTTACGACGTACGCGGCAATGGCGAGATGTATCCTCTCAACGGACCGAGCTGGTCGCTTTTCTTTGAATATATTGGCAATATCTTGTATGCTTTCTTTATAAGAAAACTATCCAACAAAGGATTGGCTTTTTTAGTCGTGATGACTGGATTATTATGGACAGGCTTCGTCGTTTTCGACATCTCCACATACGATATGATAGGCATAGGATGGACATTAGACGCTGTCAATTTCTTCGGAGGATTATTGAGGATGCTATTCCCATTCACCCTCGGAATGTTATTGTCACGTAATTTCAATGCCAACAGCCAACAACCAAAGAATAACAGTTTCTGGCTTGCAGCCATAGTGATGTTTATACTTTTTTCCATGCCTTATATTCCAAAGAGTGGAAACATCAGCATCAACGGAATCTATGAGCTTGCTTGCATAATATTAGTATTCCCTCTCATCGTCTGGTTCGGCGCTTCAGGCAAGCCTACAGGCAGATTCTCTATGACAGTATGTAAATTCTTAGGAGACATTTCCTATCCTTTATACATAGTACATTATCCAGTGATGTATCTCTTCTACTCATGGCTCATCGATAATGAGTTATATACTCTCGGCGAGACATGGCAAATGGTATTACTCGTCATGGCAACGAACATCGCATTAGCATACATCTGTTTGAAGTTATATGATGAACCAGTGAGAAAATGGCTAGCTAATAATAAAAACTCAAAAGCTTAAAATCTCAGAAGCTCAAAAACTCAGAACTTTTAAAAAAAATTCTGAGTTTCTGAGTTTTTGAATTTTTAAGATTCTATATCTGGTAATGTTGCCAAAAATAGTTGGTAATTGAGTGACAAAAAGACCTCTTTTTTAAAATTTACAACAAAAAATTAGTCCCGTTAGGGACGATAGTTTCTAGGCAGGCGGTGAAGTGCGTAGCACGGAACCCCTGCTTGAAATGATTGATTTACAATCCTAGTCCTGTAAGGACGACAGATATTATTCTGTCGCACCTTCGGCGCTTTGATTAATTTTGAAATCTGTTTTGCAGGGATTTCGCGCTTTGCGCTACATCACCTGCCTATAAACTGCCGCTCCTACGGAGCTGATTTGAGTATACTTTTCACTATCAAATTTTGAAATAAAAATAACTTTGATGAAAACGTTTTCATCAACGTTTTTATATTTATCTATGTACTAATGGGTTATATTGATTTTACCAACCATTTTTGGCAATTATACCAAGTTTTGAATTTTTAAGCTTATATCTCAAACCTCTTTATCTCTTTATAAAACGCTCCTTCAGGTCGGAGGATGCTTTGGAATAAAATTATTTCGTTGACATCTTGTCTGATGTACGATTTCTGTTCTGTAGCAGCGACGATTTTCTGGAAATATTGTTTCTCGCACAATTCTTTGATTCGTCCTAAGGTGATATGAGGCACGAAGTTTTGTCTATCGCGGAGATAACCTAGTTTATCGAAAGTCGACAATGTATCTTCCTCCAAATCGTATAACTCTTGAGGCGTGTTTTGCATCCCGAGCCAGAGTACACGAGGAGCGTAACGGCTGCCGAAGATACCAGTCCTGTTGAAGTCCATGGTGAAGCTCTTATGATTTTGCAACATCTCTCCCACAGCCTCTATTATCTTAGGAACATCTTCGTTAGGAGTGTTGCCGATAAATTTCAGCGTAAGATGAATATGTTCCGGCTTGACCCAGTTGATACGTTTCTCATGAGCCAGCTGACGTTTCAAACCCTCCAAAAGCGGGATGAAACCATTGTCGTTAGTCTTTATCGGTATTGCGAGGAAAAGTCTTTTCATAATTCATAATTCACAATTCATAATTCATAATTCACAATGCCTTAATTATGCATTATGCATTATGAATTATACATTGATTAATAATCCATTTGTTCGTATTCGCTAGCGAGTCCGCCTGCTGATGTTTCTCTATAAATCAATGGCATATCGTGGCCAGTTCTCTTCATTGTGTCTACAACCTTATCGTACGACACTCTGTGTGTTCCGTCGGTGTATGTAGCGAAGATGTTAGCGTCCATGGCGCGTGCTGCTGCGAAGGCGTTACGTTCGATGCAAGGTATCTGTACCAGTCCGCACACAGGGTCGCATGTCATTCCGAGGTGATGTTCCAGAGCCATCTCTGCTGCGTATTCTATCTGGGCGCAGCTGCCACCGAAGAGCTGACATACTGCCGCTGCTGCCATAGCACATGCTACACCCACCTCACCTTGGCATCCCACCTCGGCACCTGAGATAGAGGCATTAGTCTTGGCGATGTTACCTACGAGTGCCGCTGTTGCCAAGGCATTAAGTATTCTAGGCTTGGCGATATCGTATGCCTTGGCAGAGTGATACAATACCGATGGCAAGACACCGCTAGAGCCACATGTTGGAGCTGTCACTATCAAGCCTCCTGAAGCGTTTTCCTCACTGACGGCGAGAGCGTAAGAGAACACCAGACCTCTGCTCTTAAGAGTATGCTGATAGCCCATCGCCTTGATGTGATAGTTAGCTGCTTTACGAGGGAGGTTCAACGGTCCTGGCAGACGACCTTCAGTCTGAAGTCCGCGTTCAACGGCAGCCTTCATCGTCATCCATACCTCTTCAAGATAATCCATGAGATATGGGTCGTTCTCAACGTCTTTGACATATTCCCAATAAGCCTTGCCAGTGTCTTCGCACCAATTTAAGATGTCGGTCATTTTTGTGATAGGATAAATATCAGGGATGACTGCAGGCTTGCCTTCTTCTTCAAGAGCGCCGCCGCCAACGCTATACACCGTCCATTCTTCCGTCATGATACCTTCTGAGTTAAAGGCTTTAAACGTCATGCCATTAGGATGATATGGAAGAAAGATATCAGACTCCCAATTTATGGTGACAGGAGCCTTCTCATGAAATACATCCATGATAGCGACATCTGTCAAGTGGCCCTTGCCTGTGAGAGCGAGGCTGCCATATAAAGTGACTTCAAAACGAGCAGCTTCAGGATGACGAGCCAGAAACTGTTCTGATGCAAAACGAGGAGCCATGGTATGACTGCTGGAAGGACCATGACCTATACGATATATCTCTTTTATTGTCTTCATTTATTTTTAAATATTACCCTACAAAGTTACGAATTTATCAAAAAATAATTGTCATTATGGGAAAAAATCTTATGGACTTTGAACGCTGAACTCTGAACTTTGAGCTTGTCGGTCGCTGAGCTTGTCGAAGCGCAACACTCTGTGACTTTGAGTCATTGAGTCTTTATGACTCTAAACTAAGATTTTGACTTTCATAAAAAAAGTAAAGACGCCACATACATGTGCAGTGACGCCTTTACTTGTAGTCTTATTGTCTTGTAGACTTGTAGTCTTTTATTTTTTCTTCGAGAAAAGTGTGATAAGCACGCTACCTAAGACACCTGCTGACATTGAAGCTGCCAAGATAGCTATCTTACCTAAGTTACGTAAGTGCATTGTCATCTCTGGTGCGTGTTCTCCGAATGAGAGAGTATCGACGAAGATTGACATTGTGAAGCCTATACCGCCGAGACATGCCACTGCAAAGAGTTTCTTCCATGTGGCGCCGCTTGGCATCTCACCTACTTTCAATTTAATAGCTATCCAGCTTGCGAGAGTGATGCCTATTGGCTTGCCTAACAAGAGACCGAAGTAGATGCCGAGTCCTACAGAGCCCATTTCAGCTGAATATTGGAAGAAGTTAAGATAACTCAAACCTGGAATCTCGACACCAGCATTAGCAATAGCAAAGATAGGCATAATCACGAAGTTGACCCATGGTGTCAAGGCATGTTCGAGACGATAGCTCATACCAACGGTGCCTCTTGAGACATTACTGATACTTCTAAGACAAATCTGCTGGTCGTGGTTAGGAGACGATGACTCATCCTGGAACTTATCTATCATTCTTTGATAATAAGCAGTTTTCTTGTCATAATAAGCGCGAGAGAAACGAGCCTTCATAGGAATCATCATAGCCATGACGACGCCAGACATTGTTGCGTGTATGCCTGCGTAGTAGAACAACATCCATACTGCCACTGCTGGGATGAGATAATATATCATACGTTTGACGCCAGCTTTGTTAAGCAGGTATACCAAGAACAAGATTGCAAATGCTATAAGTAAAAGTTTTACGTTGATAGCACCTCCGTAGAAGAACGCTACAACCAATATTGCGCCTAAGTCGTCGGCTATAGCAAGTGCTGTCAAGAATATCTTCAACGACACTGGCACCCTGTCGCCGAGCATCGACATAATACCGATAGCAAAGGCGATGTCAGTAGCTGTTGGGATACCCCAGCCGCTGCTTGCTGCAGTACCTGCATTGAAACATGTATAGATAAGAGCTGGGAACAACATACCACCCAATGCTGCTATGACTGGCAACATAGCTTTCTTCACTGTTGACAATTCGCCGCAAACAATCTCACGCTTGATTTCGAGACCTACGGTGAAGAAGAACACTACCATCAAGATGTCGTTGATAAACTTCTCAACAGTCATCTCTTTAGGGAAAACCCATTCAAAATTATGGTTCTTGATTGAAATAGATAAGTTAGTTTCAAGAAAAGCATGATATGCTTCTTTTGTGAAAGGAAGGTTAGCCAACAACATGGCAACGACGACACTAAACATCAAAAGAACACCAGAAATCCATGGTTTCGCCATAAGACGAGTTCCACCCAAACCAACAGCATGCTGGTATCTTACTCGGGTGTAATGTTGAAACAATCTCATAATCTTTAATTTTTACCTACTAAATAAATATTATTAAATAAATGATACGATTTTTTAAATCAAGCCGCAAAAGTAGGAAATATTTCATTCAATTCACAATTCATAAAGCATAATTCATAATTAAAAAAAATACCTTTTTTAATATAATCATATTCAAAAAATATTGTATCTTTGCAGTCGCAAATTATGGGGCATTAGCTCAGTTGGCTAGAGCGTTTGACTGGCAGTCAAGAGGTCATGAGTTCGATTCTCATATGCTCCACAAAATTGGCTAAGGCTAATGACTAGAACAAGTCGTTAGCTTTTTTTGTGATTAAGAAACAACGAAAATTATAAAACTGTCATGGATTCAACATTAAAGTTTTCCGACATCGTCGCAGCGCGTAACACATTAAGAGGCGTTGCTAAACAAACATCTATCATTCATTCCAAGTCATTTTCTCAAATGTCTGACGCCAATATCTTCATGAAATTGGAAAACATGCAGACAACAGGTGCCTTCAAAGTCAGAGGTGCTTATAATAAATTAGCCAACTTATCTCCAGAAGAAAGAGCTAAGGGCGTTGTAGCGGCTTCTGCTGGCAACCATGCTCAGGGCGTCGCTTTCTCTGCAACAAGACTCGGAATGCAAAGCACTATCTTCATGCCTATCTTCACACCTCCATTGAAGGTGTTGGCAACAAAAGGCTACGGTGCTAACGTAGTGCTCGCCGGCGACTCTTTCGACGACGCAGCCATCGCTTCTCAAGAATATATCAAAGAACATAACGCTACATATATCCATCCTTTCAACGACCCATTGATTATCGCTGGTCAAGGCACTATAGGTCTTGAAATCGTGGAGCAACAGCCTGACGTCGACGCTGTCATCGTACCTATCGGCGGAGGAGGTCTCATCGCTGGTATCGCAATGGCAATAAAAGAGATGAACCCTAAGATTAAAGTCATCGGCGTTAACGCTGCTGGCGCTGCTTCTACAGTGGCATCACGCGAAGCTAACAAAGTCATCACCTTGCCATCAGTATCTACTATAGCTGACGGTATCGCAGTGAAGACTCCAGGTTCTCTCACTTTCGACATCATACAAAAATACGTCGACGATGTTGTCAGCGTAACAGACACCGAGATAGCTCACACAGCTTACCTCTTGTTACAAAGAGCTAAGATTCTCGCTGAACCTGCTGGCGTCACTTCAGTAGCAGCAGCTTTGTACAACAAGGCTAACCTCAAAGGATTGAACGTAGTTCCTGTCGTCAGTGGCGGTAACATCAACATGCAGCTCCTTGAACAAATCATAGAAAAAGGTATGGTGGAAGAAGGTCTCAGAGCTACAGTGAGAGTCATCGTCCCAGACCAATCTGGTGAGTTAAAGAAAATCCTCGCTATATTTGAAGGACTTAAAGTCAATATCAACGAAATCAACCACGAACGCTCATCAAGCAATGTGGAAGTCGGCAAGACTTTGGTCACAATAAGAATGAATCTCCAAGATAAAAACCAACTCAACACTATCGTAAATATGCTCCACGATCACGGAATGTATTGCGAAGTAGTTTCTTGATAAGAAACTCAAAAAATCAAAATCTCAAAATCTCAAAAATTCAGAATCTCAAAATTCTGAGTTTCTGAGTTTCTGAGATTCTGAGTTTCAAAAAAGGCATCATCCAAGTCACGGAAGTCTCCAACTTTGATGATGTCTTTTTCTTTTATCATTATGAATATAGGGAATCGTCCGTATGTGACTTCAATAGCTTTGTTCGGCATGATGTGCCAATATCCAAAATCTTCCGTCATAGTCTCTTCACGGAAATCGATAATTCCCTCTGGACTTCCCCATATAAAAACATCTACATCATCAAGAGAGAGGTCTTCATTCTTCTGCATCAATGATAACTTCTTAAGTCCTAACTTACAGTATTTACATCCAGCACTGATCACCGCTATCAGCTGTGTTTCACTCTCCTTAAAATCCGTGATGGTGTCAAATTCAATTCCTTCTTCTGTAAAATCCATCTTCACCACTTCATCAAAAGACTCGTACAAATCGATAGTACTAACTTCTTTTTCCCTAGAATAAATCATTTTATAAATGGAATCTGGAGGGGTGAGGATGAAGACTACAAGACAACAAGACAACAAGACTACAAGGACTTTGAGCTTTGAACTTTGAGCTTTGAACTTCGTCCGTCGACATAACAACAATAGAACTATCAGTATGAGATTCTTTACGATAGATTCTAACGGACTTAACTCGACGAGTTCTCCGAAGCAGTGGCAGTTGTCGTCATTACGAAATATCGCGACATATACCAAAAACAAAGTGAATAATATCAATGATATAAATGCAAGACGCCAAGTGGTTTTATAATTTATTTTAAGAATCAAGAATAAACCCAAGACAAACTCGCCGATTATTATAAATCTCGACACGAATGTCGTAAGAAGGAAACTAAATATATCAAAGCTATAGATGTAAATCTCGAATTCATCGATAGATATTAATTTAAGAATGGCAGCTATGATAAACACGCTGCCAACACCTATATTTATTAACTTTGAACTCTGAACTTTGAACATTGAACTTTGAACTCCTAATTTGTTAGACGCTTCAATGTGTGTTCATATTTTCGGAAACATTGAAACGTCTCTACAATTTCTAACTCCTAACTCCTAATTCCTAACTCCTAATTCCTAACTCCTAACTATTTCAAAGATTCATAAATGATATTCTTGAGTCTCAATGTCTGTTCAACGAGATGTACGTCTTCTTTATTGCCTTTAGGGTTTTCAAGTCCGATGTTATTTTTTAACTTAAATCTGAACTTCATATCATCTGGACTGCCTTTGATAACAATTCCTAATCGTTTAAACAGCCATGGATTTGACAATCCCAGTCTATAGTCGAAGGTCATGTTAAGGTTATGACGTCCGCCTACGACAGCCTGATATTTATCGACGGTGACAAGAGTTGGATAGACATCGATTTCATTTTTAAATACTGTTATTTCCACATTGAGATTGTCTATCGTATTATGTTCTTTATCCTTAAATCCTAACATCCTGCCGAGTTTTTTGTATGTGGCATTATCGAGGACTACGAGGTCTTTACCATGGATGGCAGTAGCGCCTTTCAAGGTAGACATCTTCATTTCATAGTTAGACTTAAGATAGGTCTCCACTGCGAAATGGAACTCTGCCTTACCTGCGAAAGAGCTAAGCATAGGAACGAGAGTGTCAAGTTCTGGCACAATGTTTATCATCTCTGCTATGTCTATCTCAATGAGATGCAAGTCGAGGCCGAGGTAGAGATGATTTCTACGTGGCGACTTATACATTGCAGTGACCATCATAGTTGCAGCGTCTGTTGTGAAGCCCATCTCTTGCAATACCATCACGCCATTCTTGACCGTAAGACCGCCACCGACATTAGTAAGGTTCATATTACCAGCGACAGCTTTATCTATTTTTGTATTCAATGTGATATCAATGCCAAGTGGCACCATGAATGGATTATCATCCTTAGCAACGGTGTCTATCTCTTCTTCCTCAACAACTATAGTAGTGTCGCCCATACCGCTGAAAAGATCCATAATCTGATTTACATCAGTATAATGTGAGGTAAAATCGAGCGTTCCTTTCAAGAGAGCTTCTTTTCTCAAGAACTCATCAACCTTGGTAAACTTACCTTGCAATTCAAAGTCAGAGTTACCTAACACTATGCTACTATTCTTGATGTCGATACCTGTGGTATCGTAGTTGAAGTCGATGGAAGGTATATAGACAGGTGTCGTCAAATCGCTCATAGCGAAGACAGCCTTATTCAGTTGTATTCCAGCATGAGGATTCCATTGCAACAACAAGTCTTCTTGTTCTGCATCATAGTCGGCAGATAAATTGAAATCGAGCTGCTCGGTAGCAAAACTCATCTCTTCTCCCATTTCAAACGACAGACTGTCGCCATTATAAACTGCTATATATGAAGCATCCTCGCTATTTTCTTTCATGAACATCGCGACACTTCCCTGAGGATTGATAGTAAAGAAAGTCATGTCATCCATAGAAGCATCTATCCTTGAGAAGCCATAATCAGCATAGACCGACATTGGCACGTTTTCGTCCAAGACATTAGACACCTGAGCTTCTATATTATAATCCTTAAGACTTGCCACTATCATTTCAGACACTTTCGCATCCATATTATTACCGCTTATCGCGACATTTATAAAACTGTTGGCAAGTTGTTCCGAGCCTGTCTTTGGCAAAGAAAAGTCTAACTTAAGTTCATCAGCCTTCACATTGACAGTGTCGCAATAAAGCACATCCATGTCATTCCATTGCAAGCCACCATTGACTTTAGCCTGTGTAAAATCCATCGTTGTGAGCTGATGGCTGTTAACTTTAGCATTACCATTAAGTTTCACCATACCTTTAGCAACAATACCTTCAGGCATAAAAGCTTGCAGTTCATCAAGGTCGGCATTAGCTTTTAGATTTAAGTTACAATACATCTTATCCATCACATCTTTTATCGTTCCTGAGAAAGACAGCGCAGAGTTCGACATATTAGCATTGAGATGATTTACATATACGTCTGATTTATTATTAAGGTCTAAATCAGCTTTTATTGAAGTGTTGAGATTCGTTATAGGGTAAGGCAGCATCTCTGGCATTGAGACCATACCTTTGTTATATTCAAGTTCAGCGTTCACGACAGGCATTGTGTTTTCGTTATAAACACCTTTTATGTCAGCGGCGAGTTTAAGTTCACCTTTGACATCAATGCCTTCGAGAAGTTCTTCGCGCATCGAAGCTGGGATAAGTCCGATGAGCTCGTCCATCATAATGGTATTGGTTTTTACGTTCATGTCGATATTGATATCGTCTTCAGGCATAGCTACCTTACCGATTATATCGACGAAGATATTGTTGAGAGCCAGCTGTGATGCGCCGAGTTCCACATCCATAGTACTCAATGCGGCGTTGAGAGGAGCGATAGCTCTGATGTCGGCCTTATTCACGAGAAGCTCATCATCCATGCTGAATGACAAGTCACCGACTGCCATTTCAACATTACCTTTTATTATATCATAATTATTG
>JBGVQR010000054.1:0-13676 GCA_045127605.1 Candidatus Limimorpha sp.
TAGCGATTGTGACTTCATCAATAGAGAAAGAGATATCGAATGAGTTCACATCCACATTGCCAGTGTTTTTCACTTTTACAGTAACTGTCTCTTGGTCGAGTCCGAAGTCAGTCACTGGAGAGATAAACTCCGCAGCTTGGATATCGACAGGATTACTTGTAAACTGAACATTCACCTCACAGAGATATAGACGCCATTTGTCAGCATCGCTGCAAGCACGGAATCCTATGTAGATAGGTTCGTTGGCATTTGCATTAATTAAATAAAGGTGATTGGTAATTTCATTGCCCAATGATATGACATCAGACAATCTGTTAGTCATTGCTTCGGCTGTTTGTTCCGTGCCATAAAACACCTCGATTTTCTCGACATAGGAACTACCTTGTACAGAGAAGCTAACGGCAAGAGTACCAGTTTCTGCCGATGTTATAGCTGGAGAGATAAACCAGTCGTCAGCAGCATTGGTTGAGTGATAGTTGTAGAACGTCTTAGAAGGTTCTGCATAGGGATCGAATTGCCAAGTATTCTCATCGGCATTATTGTCGACGACGAGCCATTGTTGGAATTCTGTTTCAGTTTGAAAATTTGTTTGAAAAATTTCTTGTGCAGAGATGATGAAAGGGCACAAGAATGCGATTAGGAGTAATGATAATTTTTTCATAGTTTTTTTCAGATGGGCTCAATAGTTAGGGCTAGTAGAAGGAGTGAGCCCGTTAATCCTTGTTAGCGCAAAATTAGATAGCAAATTTAAGGATTTCTATTTAAAAAAACAAGAAAAAAATTAGGCAAATATGCCGAAGATGCCGCTCCAATCCCTAACGCTTTGGAGCTGTCATATTATGGCAGCTCCAATCCCTAACGCATTGGAGCTGCCATAATATGACAGCCCTACAACTATTGTTAATTGTCAATTGCTTCATATCCTCCGTTTTTAGCAACACCTTTAAAAATAATTTGTTTTTTGTCGCCTAACTTTTTTAAATACCGTTGGGTAGTTCTTAAACTGCGCCCTAATCTTTTAGATAAAGTCGGCGCATTCAAGCCTGGATTATTGACAATTGTATCTAACAGCATTTTTTCAAAATCCATTTTTTGTGGATTTGGTTCCATCTCACGAAAAAGTCTCAGTATATCTAATTGCGTCATCATTACTCTGTCTACAATAAACGACACAAAAACTTCATCATCATTATGAGCTTTTTCCAAAACTTCTATATATTCCGCTCGTGTGACAGCTGGAATTATTGCAATATTGTAATCATTACGCATTAAAGATAAATTCATTAACAAACGTGCCACACGGCCATTGCCATCAACAAATGGATGAATGAAAACAAAACGTTTATGAAATTCAGCTGCCAAAACAACAGGATGCAATTTATTTTCATTATTATTATACCATTGAACCAACTGCTTCATACGTTTGCTTATCTCAGCAACAGGCGCGACAGCAAACTTACTACCACTAATGAAAACAGGCACCTTACGATACTCCCCGGCTTTCTCCACATCAATCTGCTGATAAAACAGTCTATGAATATTACATATCATTGCTTCGGTAATAGGTTCTTCCCGATTAAGTTCATACAAATAATCGTATGCTTTCGCATGTCCTACAGCTTCATAAATATCGCGTAATGGTTTGCCTTCTATTGTCAAGCCATTTTCAATAATGACTTTTGTCTCTGATTCTGTCAGACTATTACCTTCAATGGCATTACTCGAAAAAGTCGTTCCTATCCTATAATATTCTTTCAACGACTTCAATGTTTCAGGCGATAATGGACGATAAGACCAAAGTTCCTGTTGAAGACCATCACATCGTTCTAATTTACTTTGTAAGTCATTTGTAATCATAAGACAAAACATTTTTATTATAATTACAAAGATAACATTTTTTCACAACACAATCCTTTTACACCGCCACTTTTTTTATTTTACACCGCCATTTTTAATTTTTACACCGCCAAAAACATGTAGGGCTGCCATAATATGACAGCCCTACAACTATTGTTAATTGTCAATTGACATTTGCGCCAAAATATTTCCCATCGCAGTGGCTTCCACTTCGCCTCTTATCACCTCACATCCTGTGTGTTCTGCGGTGAGTTTGTTAAGCAGCTGGTTTCTTGAACCGCCGCCAACGATGTAAATCTTGTTGATTTTCTTATTGGTGCAGCGTTCCATCTGTGTCTTCACCTCGGCATATTTCTTGGCTAAAGAGATGCAGATACATCTCATGAAGTCGCCTTTGGAGACTGGGAGTTCTTCATTATTTTCTTTGAGAAATGAAACAATCGCTTCCGACATCTTTTCCGGATTCATGAAACGAGCGTCATCAACATCGAATGATGATGATAATGTTGACTGCTCAGCTGCTTTCACTAAGTCTGAATAGTCGCATTTGTAGCCTTCACTCTCCCATTCTTTGACGAGTTGCTGTATGAGCCAAAGTCCTGTTATGTTTTTGAGAAAACGTATCCTTCCGTCTGTCATGCCTTCGTTGGTGAAGTCGGATTCGAGGGCTTCTTTGGAGATGATTGGTTCTTTTGTCGGTGTTCCCATGAGCGACCATGTGCCGGAGCTGATGAAAGCCCAGTCGTCGTTGGCATCGCTGATGGAGGCGACGGCACTTGCGGTGTCGTGCGAGCCGACAGCGATAACATTGAGGTTGCCGCCCACTTCTTCGGCGAGCTCATCGCTGAGTCGTCCGATGAAAGTGCCAGGATAAATGATTTCTTGCATCAAGTGTTTAGGCAATCCTAATCTGTCGAAGATGACATCGTCCCACTGATGCGTCAGCGAGTTCATCAACTGTGATGTCGATGATATGGTGAATTCGTTATAACATTTTCCTGTGAGGAAATAGTTGAACAAATCTGGCATGAATAATAGCCTTTTAGCTCGTATGACGGTGTCTTCAATGGTGCCTGAACTTGTCGAAGGCTCCTGTGGTTTCGACGAGCTCAACCACCGCATACTTAATAATTGAAACGCTGTGTTTATCTCCATAAACTGATTAGCAGCATGTTGGAAAAATTCTTCCTTTGGCAGTTTCTGGAAAGCTAGTTCCAACATTCCTTTGGTTCTGTCGTCGCGATAGCATATTGGTGTGGAAATCAATTTTCCAGCTTCATCTAAAAGTCCGAAGTCAACGCCCCAAGTGTCAATGCCGATGCTTTCAATTTCATCGCCGTATTTTGCGAAGGCTTTCTTTAAACCAATTTTAAGTTCATTGAAAAGAGCCTCGAAATCCCATCTAAGATGACCGTCAATCATCTTTTGATTGTTCTCGAAACGATGGATTTCTTCTAATTGAATCTCATTAGACGCGGCAAACCACGTCCCTACTATAACACGACCGCTGCCAGCACCGAAGTCTGCTGCTAAATATCTTTTCATATTATTTTTTCTTTCCTAAAACGTAAACGTCTAAATCTTCAATCTCTTCTTGTGTCAAGGTTGAATAATTGCCACCTGATTGTACAATTATTCTGCATGCCATCTCGAAGAATGTGGCGCGTTCGAAGACCTCGTCGAAGCTCTTGCCGCATACCACCTGACCATGGTTTGTCATGAGACATGAATTGTGGTCTTTCATCGCTTCAAGGACAGCCTTTGCCAATTCTGGAGAACCTGGCCTGTAATAAGGAATCACAGGAATCTCTCTTCCGACATGGATTGGAATCTCAGCTGTGACGTTGAAGTTTGTTGGTTTCTCTTTCATGCAAGCTATCGCTGTGGCGTATTCTGACTGGAAGTGGAACACCACATTGACTTCAGGACGTTGGCGCATGATTCCGAGGTGGAATGTGCTTTCCATGGAAGGCTTTACACCATTGAGGAATTCGCCCGTCTCGATATTGCAGAGAGAGATGTTTTCTTCTTTTAAAGTAGGCACCCAAGAGCCTGTTCCTGAAACGAGAGCGAGGTTGTCGTCAATGCGCCATGAGAGATTGCCGCTACTACATAAAGTCAACTTTGAATCACCATAACGATGAGCCTGTTTCAGAAATTCTGTATAATGTTTTTCGTCTATGATACTCATGATTGTTTTTTTTAGTCAACGGACTACAGACAACAGTCAACAGTCCCTAATTATTAAATTGAGACGCATCAATGTTTTTTTATTTTTTTGTTACATTGATACGTCTCTACATTATTTTCAATTTTCAGTTTTCAACTTTCAATTATTTATACATTGGTCCGAAGTTAGCGCAAGCTCTGAAGTCTTGACCTTCTTTATCCATGCCGAAAGCGTTCCATACTGAAGGACGGAAGATTTTTTCTTCTGGCACGTTGTGCATTGACACAGGGATGCGTAACATTGAACATAATGTGATGAGGTCAGCGCCGATGTGGCCGTAGCTGATAGCTCCGTGGTTTGCGCCCCAGTTGTTCATCACTTCGTAAGCTGTTGTGAATGCGCCTTTGCCTGTTGTGCGTGGAGCGAACCATGTGCAAGGCCATGTGTAGTCGGTGCGTTTCCATAATGTGTCAGAAACTTTTTCTGGGAGGTTGACAGTCCAGCCTTCTGCTATTTGGATGCAAGGTCCGAGGCCTTTTACGAGGTTGAGACGAATCATTGTGACAGGCATTTCAGCTTTTGTCTCGAAGCGTGATGAGTAACCGCCACCACGGAAGTAACCGTAGTCAGCAGAGCACCATTCTGTGGCGTTCATCATTGCGTCTTGGTCGGCTTCTGTTACATCCCACCATTGTTTCATTACGTTGTTGCCGTTTTCATCTTTACAAACGCCAGAAGCGTCGACGCAGCAAGCACCTGAATTAATAAGGTGTATAATACCGCCTGATTGTTGTGCAACGCCTTCAAGCTCGTAGCCTGTTGCGCCTTTCACAGCTTCAGGACTCCAGTAAGTACGGACGTCGGCGAACATCTGTGGACGATTTGTCAACAGTTTCATGAATAACATGCCGATGCCATTGAGGACGTCGTTTTCTGTTGCGAGGATATAAGGTTCGCGAGCGCCGTTCCAGTCGAATGAAGAGTTAAGCATTGACTCAGCGAAGTCGCCGTTTGGATAGAAGTCGGTCCATTGACGTTGACCTTGGAAGCCAGCAGCGATGGCGTTGTGACCTACCATTTCTTCTTCGCAGCCTTCAGGGAGGTTAGGGTTGCCGTTCATCATGTCTTTGATGATGACCATCATCTTAACGACGAATTCCCACATCTCTTCTTTCTCAGCAGCTGTCTTCTTAAGATATTCTGGGTTTTTATCGAGACCTTCGATACATTTAGCTTTGGTCCAAGCGAGAGCTTTTTCGTATTCGTTCTTATCGTAGATTCCGTTAGTCATGCGGCGGATGATTTCCACTTCGTCGACTGACTCTACGCGCATTCCGAGATATTCTTCGATGAAGTTAGGGTCGATGATAGAGCCGCCGATACCCATACAGATAGAACCGATTTGAAGGTATGACTTGCCACGCATTGAAGCAGCAGCGACAGCAGCGCGAGCGAAGCGTAAGAGTTTCTCTTGTACGTCAGCTGGTATTGAAGTGTCGTCAGCGTTTTGTACGTCATGACCATAGATGCCGAAAGCTGGGAGACCTTTTTGAGCGTGTGTTGCGAGAACTGATGCGAGATAAACAGCACCTGGACGTTCTGTTCCGTTGAAGCCCCAGACGCCTTTGATTGTCATTGGGTCCATGTCCATTGTCTCAGCGCCGTAGCACCAGCAAGGAGTGACAGTAAGAGTGATGTCGACGCCTTCTTTTCTGAATTTGTCAGCGCAAGCAGCTGCTTCTGCAACGCGACCTATTGTAGTGTCAGCGATGACGACTTTAACAGGTTCGCCGTTAGAATATTTCAAGTTATCTGTGAAAAGCTTAGCAGCAGCTTTTGCCATATTCATTGTTTGTTCTTCAAGAGATTCGCGTACTTTAAGAGCACCACGACGGCCGTCGATGGTTGGGCGAATTCCGATGACAGGATAATCGCCTATGAGTCTGTTTTTTGCCATATTTTTTGAGTTATTAAGTTTCTAAGTTACTAAGATACTGAGATGAAGATATTAAGTCAGCATCTCTCGTCATAAGACATCTACAAAGATATGAAAATATGTTATGGTTATTTTAAAAAAAGGAAGAAAAAAATAGTTAGGAATTATGAGTTAGGAGTTTTTTGAATTGAAATTTGAAAACTGAAAACTGAAAATTTAAAAATAATATGTATATTGCAGTGTCTAAAATCTTGTGTTATGAAAAAGTATTTGCTCATTATTATTGCCATCATGATTGGCAGCAATGTCATGAATGCGCAGGTTGAGGTTATTGACAACAAAGGCAACCGTAACCAGACTTATCCTTTAGTGACAGAAGTAAATCCTACTATTGTTGAGATGCTCAGTCAGGTGGACACAATTAATTTATATAACACCATCGATTGGATGCAGCAATATGTCCGTGATGCGACAAAGCAGGAAGCTCTCATAACTCAGAATTATCTTCTTGACAGATTTGAAGAAATAGGTTTGGACACTTACATCCATAATCACACTGCGACTATCGGCGGAACCGACACTCTCAAAGCTGGCAATATCATAGCAGTACAGCTCGGAACGGAATTTCCAGACGAGTACATAATTATCTCGTCGCACTACGACCACCCTGACGGCCCTGGCGCTGATGACAACGCTTCTGGAACTGCAGGTGTTTTGGAATGTGCCAGAATCTTAAGCCAGCATGAGTTTAAACGTAGCATACTTTACATTCCTTTCAATGGTGAGGAGTGGTGGATGGTCGGCAGTTATCCTTTTGTACAGAAATGCGCTCGTGAGAATATGAATATACTCGGCGTTTTCAACCTTGATATGCTTGGATTTTGGCCTGGTCCAGAGTACGGCGACATCACTATGTATTCCGGTTATTCTTATATTTCAGAACATCTATTCAAATATTATCAAAGTGTTGCCAATCTTTATATTCCTGAGATGCCGACATATCGTTTTACCTATATGGATTCTTACGGCGGCGACCACATGCCTTTCAACATTTATGAATATCCTGCATTATATATCGGTGATATTGAATATCAGGCAGAAAACATACATTATCATCAGCGAACTGACACAATAGGCGCTGGAGTTAATTGCTTCGCATTGGCACAAGGTTTCGTAAAAGCCACAATAGCCGCAGCTGCCGAACTCGCCGACGGATGGCTTGCGCCACAAGACTTCAGTGCTGTAGTAAAAGACGGCAATGTATTCTTGAGTTGGGATGAAGCTCCAGAAACTGAATCGTACAGACTTTTCAAAGATGACGAACTTTTAGTGGAAACGACAAACAATTCATTCGTTGACAAAGAATTCATCGACAACGAATGGCATCGTTATTATGTGAAAGGAGTTCATGCCGATGGAAAAGAAAGCCCTGCTTCAAATCCAGATTCAGTATTCACCTTGCAGGAGCTTCAACTTCCTGTCTTTTATGACTTTGAAAGCGACACAACAGAAGGCATATTCTTAAACAATAATAACTGGAGCATTAGTAATTACAACTCAGAAAACTGTTTGAAATCCGAGAGTTTTACCAACGACAACATCCTGCAAATTATAGAATCTCAATGGTTTTCAATTCCTGACAGCGTTAAAAATGTCACTCTTGGATTTAAAATCGTAATTGCTCATGATGTAACATGGTCACCTTACAACGGCAATGCATTTGTAGAAGTCACAACTGACAGAAAGATATGGCACAAATTAGCAATATTCAAGGAAATAAAAAGAGAATGGAAAGAGATTTCAGTTTCATTAAATGATTATATAGGATATGATTATATACAAGTTAGAATACGATACGAAAGCAGTGGTCAAGGCGACAGTTCAATCTTTAGTAAAATATTTTACATCGACGATTTATTCATCAATTTTGAATCTATTACCGATATAACCGAAATTCCGTCTCAAGAGAAATTCAATCTGTCAATTTCTCCTAATCCAACAAACGGAATAGTAAGAATCACTTCAGGATTGGAACAAGAATATAACATCTCAGTTTATAATATCCTTGGTGTAAAATTATTTTCAGACAACAATTTCTCTGATGGAACACTAGATTTGAATTTCCTTCCAAAAGGAACATACTTCATCTCTATAAATAATGGTGTTGATAGAATCTCAAAAAGGATTGTGGTGAGATAGAACTAAGAACTTTGAACTTTGAACTTTTTTGCTATGAGCTGTGGGCTGTGAGCATTGAGTTATAAACGGTGCCTGAGCCTGTCGAAGGCATAAGTTCGTCACTTCGACAGGCTCAGTGACCTTGTTCACGGCTCGTGGCTCATTGCTCGTAGCCGCCAATGCGTTAGGGATTGCAGCGGCATCCTTTTGGAGCGCAGCGGAAAAAGATGTAGCGAAAAGCCCGACGGCGAAGCCGGAACGCCCAAAGAAAGTGTAGAGTTGAGAGTGTAGAGTTTATAGTTCTTAGTTTAACAGCCAATAGCCAAAAGTCAATGGCAAATGGTCAACAGTCAATGGTCAAAAATAATTTTCTACTTATATAAAAGTCTTCGTGAAAAAGTTTATTTTTGCAGATAGAAAAAATATTAACATTAAAATACAAAGCAATGAGCGAAAATTTAGAAAGAGTACAATGTCTTATCCTCGGCTCAGGTCCTGCAGGATACACAACAGCGATTTATACATGTCGTGCTGACCTCAAAACTGTCATCTACGAAGGTCCTATCACAGGCGGTCAGTTGATGCAGACAACAGAAATCGAGAACTTCCCTGGCTACCCACAAGGCGTACACGGCGGACAAATGATGCAAGACATCCGTCAACAAGCTGAACGTTTCGGCGTTGAATTCCGCATGGGTTCTATCGTAGAAGTCGACACAACATCACGTCCTTTCAGAGTAAAATCAGAAACAGGTGATGAATTGTTAGCAGACACTATCGTTGTTGCTACAGGCGCATCAGCACGCTGGTTAGGCGTTAAAGGCGAAGACCAATTCAAAGGCGGCGGCGTTTCAGCTTGCGCTACATGCGACGGTTTCTTCTTCAAAGGCAGAGACGTTGCTGTTGTTGGCGGCGGCGACACAGCTTGCGAAGACGCTACATACCTCTCACACCTCTGCAACAAAGTTTATTTGATTGTACGTCGTGACGTTCTCCGCGCTTCTAAAGCAATGCAACACAGAGTTCTCAACACACCTAACATCGAAGTCCTTTGGAACACACAAACAAAAGAATTATTCGGCGAATCAGAAGGCTTCATGGCAACATTACAAGGCGCAGTTGTCGTAAATAGCGTAACAAACGAAGAACGCACTCTCAACATCGACGGTTTCTTCGAAGCAATCGGCAACACACCTAACACAGCTATCTTCAGAGATAAACTCGAAATGGACGAAGCTGGTTACATCATCACAAAACCTAAATCAACAGCAACAAGCGTTCCTGGCATCTTCGCAGCAGGCGACTGCCAAGACAGATTGTTCCGTCAAGCTATCATCGCTGCAGGTTCAGGTGCAACAGCTGGTATGGAAGTTGAAAGATTCCTCATGGAAAATGCATGATAAAGTTTTGAGCAATGAGCCTTGAGCTCTGAGCTAAAAATAGAAAATCGTCTCTGAATTCAGAGACGATTTTTTATTTTAATGCTAAATATTATGTAAAGTGAGACGCATCAAATTCTGCGAATTATGATACGTCTCTACTTCGGTTCAATAGCCAATAGCCTTAGTTTATTCAATAATAGTCAACTCATCAATAATATTTTGAGCCTTACCGACTTTCTCGATGCACCATAAGAGGTAACGAGCATCCATGCAGATTGTGCGTTGTACCTTTTGTTCAAATGAAAGGTCGCCGCTCATTGCTTCCCAGTTGCCGTCGAAAGCGAGGCCGATGAGTTCGCCTTTGCCGTTGATGACAGGGCTGCCTGAGTTACCGCCAGTGATGTCGTTTGTTGTGATGAAGTTAACGATTAATTGACCGTTTTCGTCTGCATAACGACCATAGTCTCTTGCTTCATATAAATCTCTAACGTCTTGAGGAATATCGAATTCCCAGTTGTTTGGTTTATATTTTGCCATCACGCCGTCCATTGTTGTGACGTAGTTATAGTTGACAGCGTCAGCGCCTTTGTAAGGTTCTACGCTACCGTAAGTGAGTCGCATTGTGAAGTTAGCATCTGGGTAGAAGTTGCGTTCTGTCTGCATTTCCATCAAGCCTTTAATGTATAGACGTTCAGCCTCGTCACCTGAGTTAGCAGCTTCTAAATACAAAGGAATGAGTACATTATTATAAACATCTATGATATTCATTGTCAAAGCGAAGATAGGGTCTTTGTCTAATTTCTTAGGTTTAGCAAGCCATTTCTCTACTTTTTCTTGACTTACGAAGATAGATTTTTCGAAAGCGTTTTCAACCCATGCTGTGAAGTCGCCATTGTTTTTGTCACCGATTTCAGTAATCATTGTAGGAACATATCTGTCGATATCTTTGTAGATAAGGTTTAACAAAGCGATTGTCACGTCTTTATCCAAAGCCATGTCATAATCTTTGAAGAAAGGTTGAACTGTTGCGCTTAAAGCTTCCGCTGTTTTTGCGATTTCATCTTTAGAAGCCTTGTTGTTCAACATATCGTTGATTGATTTAAATTTACGTGAGAAAGAAATAGCTTCGCCGCCATTCCATCCAGCTTCGCGGAGATAAATCATTGGTTTTTGGATGTCATCCATAACATCCCATTTAGCGTCAACATCTTCGAATATTTTTCCATATTCAGCCTTACGACTTTCATTAGAATACACCCATACTCCGAATTGATATTCTTGGAGGAGACGTCTGTCTTCTACTTTGTTGCGTTGCAATTGTTTAACTTGACCGATGAAATATTTCCAGTAGTTAGAAACGCTAGCTTGTTTTGAAGCATATTTGATGAACACTTCTTGGTCAGCGTCCATATGTTTGCGATATTCGTTGAGTTTTGTTGTACGGCAGTCGATGATAGCAGGACCTTCTTCATTGATAATATTGCTGATAGTGCGGCTTGTTGAATAACGGTCGGTGCTGCCAGGATAACCCATGATCATTGCGTAGTCGCCTTGTTCTACACCTTTAATATTAATAGGCAAGTAATGTTTAGATTTCATTGGGACATTTTCTTCGCTGTAAGCTGCTGGTTTGCCATCAGGAGAAGTATAGACTCTGAAGATACAGAAGTCGCCTTTGTGACGAGGCCAAGTCCAGTTGTCGGTGTCAGCGCCGTATTTACCGATGCCCCATGGAGGACAAGCTGTGAGACGGACGTCGCGATATACATCATATTCAAACATAATGTATTGGTTGCCATTATAGAAAGGAACTATTTCGATTCTTACGTCGCGGTCGCCTTTACGTTCTTCTTTTAATTTTGCAATATTTTCAGCGATGATATCTTCGCGTGTCTCTTTTGTTGTGACGCCTTTAAGAACAGCTGCTGTTACGTCTTCAACGTAAGATAGAAATGAAACATAAAGACCTTCGCAAGAAAGTTCTTCTTTCAAATCCAAAGCCCAGAAACCGTCTGTGAGGTAGTCGTGCTCTACAGATGCGAGTGCTTGAACATAACCAAGACCGCAGTGATGGTTCGTGAGAAGCAATCCGTTAGGAGAGATAAGTTCGCCAGTACAACCGTTAGCGAATTGAACGATAGCGTCTTTAACGCTTGGCTGGTTGAGGTTGAAAATCTGTTCTGCTGTGAGTTCACAACCGAGTTGTTGCATCTCATAGAGACTTTGATTGCTTAAGTTGTAAGGTAACCACATACCTTCGTCAGCTTTTAACTGTGTACAGAAAACAGCTAAAAACATAAAAATACTTAATAAATACTTCTTCATAGAAAATTTTATTGATTATAAATAATTTACGATTTAACCTTATTTTTGCAAATATACGACAAAAAAACATAAAATTTCTGTATGTATTTTTTTAAAAAATATATATTTTTGTTGCTCAATTTCAAACATTATAAAATAAAAAACAATGAGTGGCTTTTTCGGAGTAGTATCAAAGAGAACATGCGTTTCGGATCTTTTCTATGGTACTGATTATCATTCACATCTCGGCACAAAACGTGCCGGTCTTGCAACAGTAGAAGACGGTAAATTCTATCGTTCAATTCACAACATCGAAGGTTCATATTTCAGAACAAAATTCGATTCTGAACTCGCCAAGTTCCATGGCAATATGGGTATTGGTGTTATCAGCGACACTGACGCACAGCCTATAATCGTCAACTCGCACCTCGGTCGATTCGCTATCGTTACTGTAGCACGAATCAATAATTTGAAAGAACTTGAAAAAGAATGTCTCGACAACAAACAGCATTTCGCTGAATTGAGCGGCGGCGACACTAACCCAACTGAATTGGTCGCACTTCTCATTACTCAGGGCAAGGACTTCGTCGACGGCATTCAAAATGTCTTCAACAAAATAAAAGGTTCATGCTCAATGTTGATACTCACACCGGAAGGTATCATTGCAGCCCGCGACCGTTATGGCCGTACTCCAATAGTAATAGGTAAAGATGACGAAGGTTATGTACTTGCTACTGAAAGTCATAGCTACGTTAATATGGATTACAAGACAGACAGATGGATTGGTCCAGGCGAAATCGTAAAGGTAACTCCAGAAGGTTATACACAGCTTCTCGCTCCTAATAAAAAATGCCAGATTTGTTCTTTCATGTGGATTTATTATGGCTATCCTGCAGCAGCTTACGACGACATCTTCGTTGAAAATATGAGATATAACGGTGGCTATGCAATGGGTAAAATCGACGATGTTGATGTCGATTACGTAGCTCCAATCCCAGACTCAGGCATCGGCATGGCAATCGGTTATTCTAACGGTAAACAAATTCCTTACGTACGCAGCGTGGTGAAATATACTCCAACATGGTCACGTAGCTTCATGCCTTTCACACAAGAAGAAAGAGAACATGTGGCTAAGATGAAACTCATCACCAACGCCTCATTGTTAAAAGACAAGAAAGTCGTTTTCTGCGACGACTCTATCGTTCGTGGAACACAGCTTCGCGACAACGTCAAGATGTTGTACGAATGCGGCGCTAAGGAAGTACACATCAGAATCAGCTGCCCTCCATTGTTATACGGCTGTCCTTTCCTCAACTTCTCTAACTCAAAGACAGACATGGAGTTGATTACACGCCGTTGCATCAAGGAATTAGAAGGCGACGCTTACAAAAACTTAGAATATTACAGCGACCATACAACAAAACAATATGCAAATCTCGTTGAGATGTTAAGAAAACATATCGGTGTCGACTCATTGAAGTTCAACACTATCGACATCATCCGCGATGCTATAGGCGTATCTAAAGACGAAATCTGTATGCACTGCTTCGATGGCAGCAGTTATGGACATTGATAAATTGAAAGTTGAAAGTTGAAAACTGAAAATGGAAAATTAACTTTCAAATTTCAGTTTTCAACTTTCAACTTAAATTCGGGGTGTGGTGCAGTTGGCTAGCATTCTTGCATGGGGTGCAAGCGGTCGCCCGTTCGAGTCGGGCCACTCCGACATACATATTACGGTTGTCTGACAATTGTTGGACAACTTTTTTTTTATTTTTCAGCAAGTATTTTATAAAAACATTTCATTATTTAAAATAAAATTATAATATTTGCATGAACAATAAAATAT
>JBGVQR010000055.1:0-12168 GCA_045127605.1 Candidatus Limimorpha sp.
GAAAGCTGAAAGCCAAAAAAATACACCTTATTAATTAATATAGGGACCGCCAGCAGTCTCTGCAGCCCCTCCCGCGTTAGGGATTGAAGCGGCATCCTTTGCGAGAGAAGAGAGCAAAGATACAGCGGAAAGCCCGACGGCTCTGCCGGAACGCCTTAATACTTCTTTGAAAAACACGAATAAACACGAATCGGCGCGAATGATTTCTGTCCAACTGACAATAGCTGAAAGCTGAAAGCTGAAAGCTAATAGCTAATGGCTAACAGATACACCTTATTAATTAATATATAGAAATGGATTGTGAATTTCTTAACAAATTATACATTATCGTCTTCATAAAGACTAAAAAGCACTTCTTTGTCTGTAATTTCAACTTTTATCAAATTGATAACAGTGAAATTTACCAAAATACGTTCTGCTTCTTTTTTGTTGATTTTTGCTTCGGTGATAAAATCCTTCAATGTGATGACTTTATTTTCATTCAGATATTTTAATAAAAACATCTCTGATTCTGTGAAAGTTACTTTTACGCTTTGCTTATTGTTTTGGTTCTTCCATATCTTCAACAAGATACTATCAGCCACAATATTTTGATCTTTCACTCTAATATACACCTTATACAAATTATTATGATCTGGAGCCTTGTGTTTATTTTTACTTCGTGGCACTATTATTTCCAAAACGGTCTTGCCATTCACCACCCACTCTTTCGCTTGATATTTGACAATGGGATTACAATACATCTCCGATGCTGCTTGTATCATATGTTTCTCTTCTTCAGTACGGATTCCTGATATGACACCATTATCTTTAACACCTATTAATAATCGGCCACCATCGGTGTTCGCAAAAGCCACCAACGATCTTGCTATTTTCTTGCTATCAGAAATCTCGAATTTAAAATCAAGCATCTGATGTTCCCCTTCTTCTATCAACTTTTGTATATAGTGCGACATCTTCTGTTTTCTATAAGATTTGCAAAAATAAGCAAAAGAGTATTTCAATAAAAAAAGAAAGACAAAATTTAATAATGACACATCCTTTATTCCTAAAAAAATGTTTACTTTGCATCTTCAAAAAAAATAATGACCATCTTATGAATGAAACTCCAATTTTACTCCTTACCGGTTATCTCGGAAGTGGAAAAACAACATTAGTAAATAACATTCTAACTAATAAAAAAGGTATCAAATTTGCCGTTATTGTCAATGATATCGGGGAAATAAACATAGACGCAGCTTTAATTCAAAAAGGCGGTGTCGTTGATCAAAAAGATGACAGCTTGGTAGCTTTGCAAAATGGATGTATCTGTTGTTCTCTTCAATTCGATTTGGTTGAACAACTCTCAGACATAGTAAAGTCAGGAAAATTTGACTATATCGTCATTGAGGCTAGCGGCATCTGCGAACCAGAGCCAATAGCTCGCACCATAGCTTCTATTCCTAATATGGATGAGAAATACAGCATTCACGGACTTCCAAAACTTGATTGCATCGTAACAGTTGTGGACGCTCTGAGAATGAAGAGCGAATTTGAATGCGGAAATAAATTAGACAAAAACGTATTAGAGGAAGAAGATATCGCTAACCTAGTAATACAACAAATTGAATTCTGTAACATCGTACTTCTTAATAAGGCCTCAGAAGTAAGCCGCGAAGATCTGAATAGAATCAAAGCTATCATCAACAACTTACAACCTGGTGTCGAGATAATTGAATGCGACTACACCAATATTGATTTAGAAAAAATCATTAATACAAACAAGTTCGAATATTACAAAATAGCAGCTGCTGCAGGATGGATTCGTCATATTGAGACATCGAGTCACCAAGACACCGAGTCACCAAGACATGATGATGATCATCATCACGAACATGAGCACGAACATGAACATGAACATGAACATGAACATCATCATCACGATGGTGAGGAATGTCACGATGAGAATTGTCCTTGTCATCACCACCATCATCACGGACACAGTCACGGAGACGAATATGGCATCAGCACATTTGTATATTACAGACGCCAGTCGTTCGACACAAATAAGTTTGACAGATTCGTAACTTCAAAATGGCCAGAAAATGTCATCAGAGCGAAAGGAATATGTTATTTCAGCGATAATCCAGACATGACATATTTGTTTGAACAAGCTGGAGTTCAGAAAAAATTGACAGAAGCTGGATTATGGTTTGCCACTGCACCACAAGACGAGTTAGAAGAACTCATGCGTAACGACCCTAGCATCATGAACGACTGGGACGAGAAATACGGCGACAGAATGGCGAAGATTGTCTTTATCGGACAGCATCTCGACAAAGAACAAATCAGCAAAGATTTGGACGAATGTCTAGTAGAGATATTTTAAACTAAGGCTTTTGAGCTAAGGCTTTTGAACTTTTATGTCAACGGTCAAAGGCCTTAGTTCTTAGCTCGTAGTTCACTTTTCATTGATTTCCCATTGGGGCATCACTAAAGTCATGTTTCCATCGGCGATGGCTCCAGAGCCAATAAGGAGGTTTGGATTTAATTGTATCTTCCAAGAGTTCGGTGTAACGTTGCATGATTGCACCGTCAGGCAATTCTGATGGTGACTCACAGATGACTTCCACATCAATACGATAATGTCCCAATTTTTCTTTTATCACCTTATAATATAATACAGGTAAATCATATTTTCTTGCAAAGCCTTCAGAACCTCTTAAAAAACCTGTCTTCTGATTAAGGAAATTAGCAACATAACAACGTTTAGGGATACTTGGATTTTGGTCAGACAAAATCATATATGCCGCAGGAATATGATTCGTTTCATGATAAGCCATAACCTCTCTCACATTGTCATGAAATACGACCTCTGTTCCATAACGAGTTCTAGCTCTATTAATTATTTTCTCAAACACCTTATTAGTATTATGAGCTCCCACTCCTATCCCATGATGCTTAAACTGCATATCGAGACTTAAAACCATCCATTCCCAATTGTTATAATGACTCGACATCAACACAACGCTTTTTCCTTCTTCATAAAATCTATTGACAAGCTCTGGATTAGAACAATGATAGCGTCTCATCACATTTTTTCTCGACATTGTAATCATTTTCACCATCTCAACACCCAACTGTGAAAGATGCCAATAAAATTGGTTTCTAATCTTTTTTACTGATTTGAAATCTAATTCCGGGAAAGACCTCAACAAATTATTGTCAATGATTGTTTTTCTGTATGACAATAAGTATCTTAAAATTAAATATAAAGGAAAAGATATTAAATATAAAATGAATAAAGGTAATACTGATAATGGATAAAAAATCAGATAAAACAACAATCGTGTCAGCATCTTGCTTAAAAAAAATTTCATGCAAATTTACGACATTTTTTATTAAAAATAAATATTATTTCTAATTTAGTTTTTGTCTTTTCAATTATATATTTACTACCTTTGCCCAACTGATCCAATATATTTTCTTATGACAAATAACATTGATAAAATTAGAGAATCTTTAACATCTTATGGCATTAGAGATGTAGAAGAAGTTTCATATAATCCATCTTATGATGAGTTATATAATGATGAGATGAATCCATCATTGACAGGTTTCGACAAAGGCGTAACGACAGAACTTGGTGCTGTTAACGTAATGACAGGCATCTACACAGGTCGTTCTCCTAAAGACAAATACTTCGTCATGGACGATGTAAGTCGCGACACTGTATGGTGGACTTCAAACGAATACAAGAACGACAACAAGCCTATCACTCCTGAGGTTTGGAACGAATTGAAGCAAATTGCGCTCAATGAATTAAATGGCAGAAAGAAACTCTATGTCATGGATGCTTTCGCTGGAGCTAACGAAAACACACGCCTCAAAATTCGTTTCATCATGGAAGTTGCATGGCAAGCTCATTTCGTGAAGAATATGTTCGTTCGTCCAAACGAAGAAGAACTCGCAAACTTCGGTGAACCTGATTTCGTAGTTTACACAGCTTCAAAAGGCAAAGTCACAAACTACAAAGAGTTAGGTCTCAACTCAGAGACTGCAGTAGCTTTCAACTTAACAGAAAAAGCTCAGATTATTTTAAATACCTGGTATGGCGGTGAGATGAAAAAAGGTATGTTCTCTATCATGAACTACTTATTACCTTTGAATGGCATTGCCTCAATGCACTGCTCTGCAAATACCAACGAAAAAGGCGAGACAGCTATTTTCTTCGGCCTCTCAGGAACTGGCAAGACCACTTTGTCAACAGACCCTCACAGAGCATTGATAGGTGATGACGAACACGGCTGGGATGATGAAGGCATCTTCAACTTCGAAGGTGGCTGCTATGCAAAAGTCATCAACCTCGACAAAGAAAGCGAACCTGACATCTATCACGCTATCAAGAGAAACGCATTGTTAGAAAATGTCACTGTCGATGAAAACGGCAAGATAGATTTCAAAGACAAAAGCGTCACTGAAAACACTCGCGTCTCCTACCCTATCTATCACATCGAAAATATTGTTAAACCTATATCAAAAGCTCCTGACGCAAAGAAAGTTATTTTCTTGTCAGCCGACGCTTTCGGAGTATTGCCTCCAGTTTCAATCTTGACACCTGAACAAATGAAATACTATTTCTTATCAGGTTTCACAGCAAAGTTAGCCGGTACAGAACGTGGCATTACCGAACCAACTCCAACATTCTCTGCTTGTTTCGGCGAAGCATTCCTTTCATTGCACCCAACAAAATACGCTGAAGAATTAGTCAAGAAAATGGAAAAGGTCGGCGCTACAGCTTACTTAGTCAACACAGGCTGGAACGGAACTGGAAAGCGTATCTCTATCAAAGATACTCGCGCCATCATCGATGCTATCTTAGATGGTTCTATTGAAAAAGCTGAAACTAAAAAAATTCCTTACTTCGATTTCAAAGTGCCTGTAGCATTGCACGATGTAAACCCAGGCATCTTGGACCCACGCGATACTTACGCCACACCAGAAGAATGGAATAAAAAAGCAGAAGACTTAGCAGGACGCTTCATCAAGAACTTCGAAAAATTCACTTACAACGAAGCAGGTAAGGCTTTGGTTGTAGCAGGACCAAAAATTTGATCCACTAAAAATCACGAAATAACACGAAAAGGTCGTTCAAATGAACGACCTTTTTTTGATTTAACAAGGCGTTGCCTTATGCGATACGTTTCGCCCTTTCAATTTTCAATTTTCAACTTTCAACTAAAAAAAGAGCTGCCTTTAATTCAAAGCAGCTCCCTTAACTTATTATCTTGTTGTCTTAATTCAACATCACTGGCATCAAAAGCATCAAGATATCTTCATCTGCATTTTGATTGTCGACAGGAAGAATGAGACCTGCTCTATTTGGAGCAGACATCTCTAACAACACTTCTTGTTGGTTAAGATTTCCTAACATCTCTTGGAAGAAACGTGAGTTGAAACCTATTTCCATATCATCGCCGCTGTAGTTACATGCGAGGCGTTCTTTTGCTTCGTTGTAGTAATCAAGGTCTTCTGCTGTCAATGTGAGTTCTTGACCAGCAATCTTGAAACGAATCTGGTGTGTTGCCTTGCTTGAGAAGATAGCCACACGACGAATAGCTGAAAGAAGCAACTGACGGTCGATAGTCAATTTGTTAGGATTTGCTTTTGGGATAACAGCTTCGTAGTTAGGATATTTACCATCGATGAGACGGCAGACCAATTTAAATCCTGACATTGTAAATGAAGCGTTTGTCTTGTTGAATTCAACAACAACGGTCTCGTCCGCTTTACCTGCCAAAGCACTCTTCAATTGATTGATAGGCTTTTTAGGAACGATGAAAGAAGCCAATGTATCTGTCTTAATATCTAATCTTCTGTAACGAACAAGTTTATGTGCGTCTGTTGCGACGAAGTTAAGACCATTATTTGTCATTTCCATAAAGACACCTGTCATCACTGGACGAATCTCATCATTACCTGTTGCGAAGACTGTCTTTTCAAAACCGCAAGCCAAAACGTCTGCTGGAATTTCCCAAGTCATTGGCTCTTGCAACACTGGCACCTTAGGGAATTCATCACTCTTATGTCCAACCATTTTATAACGACCTTCGCCTGTTGTAATTTCTATAGCGAGAGTACTTTCGTCAATATTGAATGAAACAGGAATGTCTGGGAAGTTCTTCAAAATATCTATGAGCAAACGAGCTGGAATAGTCACCTCTCCTGCACCTTCTACCAAGTCAGGCTGGATTGTAACAATCATTGTTGTTTCCAAATCGGAAGCGGTAATTCTTAATTCATTATCAGAAATATTAAACAAAAAGTCATCTAATATTGGTAATGTATTATTTGAATTAATAACACCACTTAATGATTGAACAGCCTTTAATAATTTTAAACTTGAAACAATAAACTTCATATCTTATGTATTTTTCAGTCTGTAAAATTACATATTTATTTCCAATAAAATTCTCTTTAGAATTATTTTTTATCCACAAATCATTTAACAAAAACAGCTGCTGTCCAATTGTTTTTTGTCACATGATTAGAATATGTCAAACCTAAACGTTCTGCCTCTTTAGTGATGAGAACCAAGTCTTCTTCGTAGAAACCGCTGAAGAAAATCTTACCTCCATCGACAAGACATTTCACATATTCCTTCATATCTCTAAGAAGAATGTTTCTGTTGATATTTGCAAGAATAACATCAAATTGTCTGTCATTTAATGAACTAGCATCACCGAGTTCAACAATGATTTCGTTTTCATCATTAAGACGTATGTTATCGAGAGCGTTTCTATACGCCCATTCGTCATTGTCGATAGCCACTGTCATTGCAGAACCGAGTTTCTTAGCGAGTATAGCTAAGACTCCTGTACCTGATCCCATATCTAAAAGGTTCTGTCCTGTAAAATCCGACTGCAGCATAAGCTCAATAATCTGAGATGTTGTCTCATGATGTGCTGTTCCGAACGACATCTTTGGCTCTATGATGAGGTCATATTTATAAGAGCCTTCCACCTTATGGAATGGAGCTCTGATTCTGCAAAACTCATTGATGATGACTGGCTCGTATGACGCTTCCCAAGTTGCGTTCCAATCTTGGTCTGGGATGAGTTCTTTTTTTATCAACTTGACATTTGCAAATTGTTCCATCTGCATTATGTCGTTAAGTTCTTCGTCATTGAGAAGCGGTTCTTGGCAAAAAGCATCGAAACCTTCATCTGTATCCATGAAACTGTCGAAGCCTATTTCTCCGAGCAGTTCCATGAACATATCTTTTAATATTTCGTTATCTGGGTTTGAAAACGAACAAGCGTAATAATTCATAGTCGATTATTTTGAAGCTTGAACAGCGATACTTACGAAATCTTCTGCTTTAAGAGATGCGCCGCCGATGAGGCCACCGTCGATGTCTTCTTGTGCGAACAATTCAGCAGCGTTTTTAGCGTTGCAGCTGCCACCGTAAAGGATACGCAATTGAGCAGCGATGTCTTCGCCATATTTCTCAGCTACGAGAGTACGGATGAACTTATGAACTTCCTCAGCTTGTGCTGGAGTTGCAGTCTTGCCTGTACCGATAGCCCATACTGGTTCGTAGGCGATAACGATATTTTCCATATCAGCTACGTCGAGGTGAAAAAGACCTTCTTCTACTTGTTTTCTGATAACATCGAAGTGTGTGTTATTTTCTCTTTCTTCCAAAACCTCACCAACACAGTAGATAGGGACAATTTGATATTCGAGGAGTTTCTTGATTTTAGCAGCAAGAACTGCATTGTCTTCGTTGAAATATTTTCTTCTTTCGCTGTGACCAACGATGCAGAAATTTGTTCCGAGAGAATCGAGCATCTTGGCTGAAACTTCACCAGTAAAAGCACCAGATTCGTTTTCATTAACGTTCTGTGCACCGACATAGAACAACTGTGTGTCGTCTGCCATATCTGTCACCATTTCTAAATATAAATAAGGTGGACAAATAACGATATCGCAATCAGGTTGTTTATCTTCGCAAAGGTTAGCAATATTTTCTACAAGGTCTTGTGCTTCTTGAAAGTCAAGGTTCATTTTCCAGTTTCCGGCAACTATTTTTCTTCTCATATTCTATAATTTTTAATAGTTATTTTTCTTTAAAACATTATGTGCAAATTTATGAAAAAAATATAGAAAATGGAATATGATTATAGAAAAAAAACAAGATTTTTTTCAGTCAGGAGTTAGGAATTAGGAGTTAGGAGTTTTAATAAACTCTTACTCTTGGGTCTAAGATTCCGTATATAATATCTACAACGATATTAATAATTATTAACATAAATCCTATGAGCAACACCGCTCCCATTATCACAGGGAAGTCGAAGGTGTCGAGGGCGTCGACGATGATGACGCCTATTCCTTTCCAGTCGAAGACATATTCCACGAAGACCGCACCTGCCAGCAAAGATGCAAACCATCCAGAAATAGCTGTCACTACTGGCGTCATCGCGTTTCTCAATGCGTGAACCGTAACGACACGCCACTGCTTCAAACCTTTGGCTCTCGCTGTTCTGATATAATCCATCGACATGGCTTCCAACAACGAGGTCCTAGTCAACTCCACGACAACTGCCAGAGGACGTAAGCCCAAAGTAAATGCTGGCAAAATAAGATTCTTCAAATCTAAATATGCTCCATTACCGTAATCATCAACAGAATAAAGATTGCCGGTCATGCTCAATCCTGTGAACGACTCCCAGACATAACCGAACAGCCATGCCACCAAAATCGCTGCAAAAAACGAAGGCAACGACATTCCTATGGTAGTGATAAACAATGTCAATTTATTTACAAAATCAGTGTTTACAACAGCCGCTAATACTCCGATAAAAACACCTAACACTAAAGCGAAAGCAATTGCAACAAATGCCAATATCAAGGTGTTAGGAAAGGCTTCCGACAATATCGTTCCAACCGACCTCTTGCTTTGATAGGAATATCTTAAATAAGGTGTCTTTAAGACGACATCAACATCACCTATTTTCGCAAGCACGCAATATGATTTGAAGTTGTCGTATTTTCTTTCTCCATATTCATTTTCATAAAAAGAAATTGGCGACAAATCATTAAGATAATCTGTGTATTGCTTAAACACACTCTGATTCAAGCCAAGTTCTTCTCTTATCGCCTGCACATCAGCTTCATCGGCACGCTGCCCGAGCATCATCCTCACTGGGTCACCAGGAACGATATTAAAAAGGAAGAACACCAGAGTCACGACGCCCCAGAGAACTGCCAATCCATACAATATTTTCCTGATGATATATGATGTCATAGTTTAAAGTCAACAGACAACGGACAACAGTCAACTGTCATTGTCCAAAAAATTCCTAACTCCTAACTCCTAATTCCTAACTCCTAACTAAAATGTTTATTTCTTTTTCGCAAGGAAAATCTATTTTACTCCATTTATCCAAGATAACGCCATTATCCATAAGCATCAAACCTGGATTTGAACGGACCATAGTCTTCAGTTCAAGTTCGTCTCCATAATAAACTTCATCAAACATATAATACTTATCCTGAAGCTCGTAAACATACTCTGGATTTACTGATGTTATCCACATATAATTGAAGCCATTTTCAGTGGCGAAGTCATATATTCTTTGACATTCTTTGATATCCTTTTCTGTCAACTCATCGAGATATGGAGCTACAAATACAAAGAGCTTCTCAGAATCAAAGAGAACGTCAGTGAAATCGTCGCCGTCTTCGTTTAAGATAGAAAAGCCAAATGACTGACTTCCGCCTTCTTGTCTTTGTGAGATGAATTCCCATTGCGACATCCAAATTGAGTCGTTCCATGGATAATTAGGCGAGAGATATTCTTGCTCCTCTCCTGTCTCTGTATTTATAAATGTAAGATAAATCTCAACAGGCTCGTCATTGTCTACTGGTTTCATATCTTTTCCGACTTTCCATTCCATGAAGTCAATCACAGGAAGATGACGTACATTGTATATTTCAAAACCTACAAACAAAGCCATGAATATAAATGTGAAAAGTGTCTGTCCTAATTTAGTAACTCTCTTGTTGACAAAGGTTTTGTTGTTAAATATGAGAGGTATCAATATTGAAATAATAATTAGGTTTTTGAAGAAAGTCTGCCAGTTGCTCATCTTGATTGCTGGTCCGAAACATCCACAATCTGGAACAAGATTATATTTCGCATCGAAGTACGTTGTTATCGTGAAGAATATCATGAGCAGCGTAGCGCCAAGCGTAGCGAGGCGTGGCAAAAGATTTAGCATAAGACAGATACCTACAATAAACTCTGCCATAATCATTATTATCGCAAGTGGCAAAGCCAAATCGTTAAGCCATTGTATGTCATACGCGATAAAATAGTCTAACATCTTGTATTTGGTTCCGAGAGGGTCAACGCCTTTGGTGAAGCTGCTGAAAACAAACAAGGCTCCTACCAATTCACGACATAATGTCAATCCCGACTTGTTATATAGTCCGTTAAATAACAGCGATGCTAAGATTGGCAAAATTATCGCAACCAGCATAAGCCACGAAAAATTAGGAAAGATACCGACGAAGACAGCGCATATCAATGCCCATATCGTGATTGCAAATGAAAGGAATACAGATTTTGTGTAGTCTTTTTTCATAATTATTGTTCAGCTTGTTCAGATAATAAAATCATGCAGAAGACAGCATAATTGATGATGTCGAAATAGTTTGCATCCAAACCTTCAGAGATTATCGTCTTGCCATCATGGTCTTCTATTTCCTTAATTCTTAACAGTTTCATCAAAATCAAATCTGTCATCGAACTGACGCGCATACTTCTCCATGCTTCATCGTAATCGTGGTTTTTGCATTGCATCAAATCGTATGCTTCTTGCAATACGCCTGAATAAAGCTCAGCTGCCTTTTCTGGTTCAAGGTCTGGTTTATCAACTACACCAAGTCGCAACTGAATGATTGCCATCGCTGAATAATTGATGATACCAATAAATTCTGGTTCAACACCTTCGTTGACCAAACGCTCTGCTTTAGTCTGGAGACTTCTTATTCTATTAGCTTTGATAAAAATCTGGTCAGTGACTGATGTTGTTCTCATGATACGCCATGCAACGCCATAATCCATCATCTTTTTGGTAAAAATCTCAGTACATTGTTCAACGACCTTTTTAAATTGATTTTGTGTATCTTTCATCTTAATATTTTTTTATTTTTGTAAGGAAAATTGTTTTAAGTTTATCAATAAAACAATCAATATTTTAAGAACGTAAAGATAAACATTTTTTGCTATGAAACTGAAGATTGGAGAGCATTTTTTTTCGTGGGAACGACCTCTCGTGATGGGCATTTTAAACCTCACTCCTGACTCATTTTATGACGGTGGCTCTCACCACAACATCGACGATGTTTTGAAACATTGTGAAAAAATGTTAACAGAAGGCGCTGACATCATCGACATCGGTGCATTCTCTTCACGTCCTGGCTCTGAGATAATTTCCGTGGAAGAGGAAAACAGCCGTCTCCTCCCCTATCTCATCGAGATTAAAAAAAGATTTCCAGACACGATAATCTCCATCGACACTTTCCGTAAAGATGTTGCAAAGAATGCCATTGACAACGGAGCCGATATCATCAACGATATTTCCGGAGGCTTATTCGATAAAGATATGCTTTCATACATAGGCGAAAATCACGTACCTTATATCATGATGCATTGCGGTGGCAGCATAGAGTCGCTGCACACTAATCATATCAAAGAGAATGCTTGTGAAATCGTTAAATCTTTCTTTGAAAAACAAATCGAGTTTTTGGACAATTACGGAGAACAACAAATCATTTTGGACCCAGGAATCGGTTTCAACAAAAGCATGAAATCTAATTTTGAATTATTAAATAACATCGAGGATTACAGAGTCAACAATCTTCCTGTCTTAATCGGCATCTCTCGAAAATCGATGATTTATAAAACCTTGAAGACAACGCCTCAAGAAGCATTGAACGGGACTACAGTATTAAACACTATCGCTCTAATGAAAGGCGCTGACATTTTAAGAGTTCACGACGTCAAAGAAGCAGTGGAAGCAGTGAAACTTGTTAATGAACTAAGAGCTAAGGCTGTTGGATGACCGGTCGCTGAGCTTGTCGAAGCGCCGAACTTTGCCTTCGACAGGCTCAGGCACC
>JBGVQR010000056.1:0-22718 GCA_045127605.1 Candidatus Limimorpha sp.
ATTTCGTGGAAAAAATAAACCGTCCGCGAAATTGCGCTAAATATCACTAAAGTATTTTTTGTGAAGATTAGTGTGATTTCGTGGAAAAAAATAAATCATCCGCGAAATTGCACTAAATATCACTAAAGTATTTTTCGTGAAGATTAGTGTCATTTCGTGGGAAAAAATAAACCATCCGCGAAATTGCACTAAATATCACTAAAGTATTTTCGTGAAAGATTAGTGAGATTTCGTGGAAAAAATAAAAAAAAAGAGGGCGAAATTTCGTCCTCTTTTTTTGAGCCGGCGGAGGGATTTGGACCCCCGACCCCGAGATTACAAATCACGTGCTCTACCGCTGAGCTACGCCGGCAATGCAATTCGTTCCGTTTTGCGAGTGCAAAGATACAACAAATTTCAATACATCCAAGATTTTTTTTAATTTTTTTGAAAAATATTTTTTAGGGTGATATTTAGTTCTCTTGCGGCGGCTTTTAGAAGTGAGTTATCTGTAGGAAAATCAATATGTTCACGCTTTAAAAGTTCTAGGGTATATTCGGAGCATGCAGATGTGTTTCCACTTGCTTCTGCGTACTGATGACGGAATGTAGAGCTTATATTGTATGGCATATTTATCAAAACTTCGTCATTTTCTACGTCAATAATTTGAATTTTGCCCTTTAAAGTAGCAGATTTTATCATGGTTTTATCTGTCACTATAGCTTGTGCGTTATCTTTTTTCTCTTCGAAAGTTACGGACTCTATCCTTTCTGGGGATATTATTGTCTCGTCAATCATGATGCGTATCATCAAATCATAGTCTTTATCTTTATCAGGAACAGCATCGAATTGTTTGCCATAAACAGTATTGTTGTCAAAGTTGAGGATAGTCTTTGCATAGTCTTGTGGGAAATACATTTCTATAGGCGTGGCTACTCTGAAAACTATCTGTTTGGATGGTAAAATGACAGACTTTAACATAAGCTCATCAATGTTATTGCTTTGAGGATTAATAATGTGTAAGTGTTTGATGAGTTTTCTGGCTTCTCTTAAATTTTCATCGTTGATGTCTTTATATAATAGGTTGGCTTTTGCACATATATATAACTCTGCCTTTTCTCTAGCATTCGCAATTTCATTGTCAAGATTCAATGACTTGAAGTTTATGGCAGATTTTACCTTGTCTGGCAAAACTTCAACCTTCTTTTGCCTTTCATCAATGGAAACTGACTTGTGGTAAATATCTATCCAGATGTCTGGCTGTCCAGAGGCCTTAAGCTCCATGATTCTTTTGAAATCTTGTTCGTTGGCTTGGTGATATGATTGCATTAACGAAAATGTCTGCTTCTCGTTGAGCCTGTTTTTCTTTGCCTTTGGAATTAGTTTGTCTATGGTTTTGTCAAGTTCTGCAGTATTTGCTTCTTGTGAATAGGCGTTGTAACTTATTAATATTGTGAGACAGAGAATGATTGATTTTAAAGCTTTCATGTTTTGTAATTTTTTTACAAATATTACAAATTTCACACCATTTTTTATTATTAATTGTCTTAAAAAATCGTATTTTTGAAACTTAAAAATATAATCGAAAAAATGTTATGGTAAAGGTTGAACAAATACAAGAATTAGTCAATAGCTATATTGAAAATCAAGATTTTGGCGGTAACCCTAAAGAGTTGTACGCTCCAATAGAATATATATTACGTCAAGGCGGTAAGAGGATGCGTCCTACATTATGCTTGCTCGCCTGTGACCTTTTTAATGGAAATATTGAAGATTGTATGGTCCCAGCTGTGGCTGCTGAGATTTTCCATAACTTTACTTTAGTTCATGATGACATCATGGATCAAGCTCCATTGCGTCGCGGTATGGAGACAGTATATCACAAGTGGAACTCTGATATTGCTTTGCTTTCTGGCGACACAATGTTAATCAAGGCATTCCAATATGTCTTGGCAATGAAAAAAGAATATTCTTATGAGGTGTTTGCTGAATTATGCAAAGTGGCGTTAGAAGTGTGTGAAGGACAGCAATTTGACCTTAATTTTGAAACACAAGATAATGTAAGCCTTGAGTCTTATCTCGAAATGATTCGTCTTAAAACTGCTGTGCTTCTCGGTTCTGTATTAAAAATAGGTGCTATAGTGGCAGGTGCAGATGCCAATAACCAACAAGCTGTTTATGATTTCGGAATTAACCTCGGATTAGCATTCCAGCTGCAAGATGACATTTTCGATTGTTATGGAGATGTCAAGGTGTTCGGAAAAATGACAGGCGGTGACATCTCTGATAATAAGAAAACATACTTGTATCTCAAAGCTTTAGAACTTGCGTCAGAGGAAGACAAGAATATACTAAGACAGCTTTTCTCTATGCCTAAAGGTCGTGATGAGAAAAAGATAGAGACAGTATTGGCTATTTATGATAAATATAATGTCAGAAGTATAGTAACTGACCTTATGACAAAATATTATGAAGACTCATTGAAAAATCTTGATAGCATTGAAGTCTCTGAAGAGAGAAAACAAGTTTTAAGAGAATACGCAGCATATTTATACACTAGGAATAAATAAACAGATAAGACTATTGGCTATAGTTTAACAGCCTTAGTTTAATAGCCAATGGTTAAAAAATATAATTGTGCGTTAAACAATTTTCTTTTTTGTTAGTTTATTGTTACAAAACAACAAATTATGAAAACACATAATAAAACTTCAGTTTTGCTCGTCGAAGATGATGCTGAATTGCGAAATACGATAAGTGAAAATCTTAACGCTGTTGATTATAAAGTATATGCTGCTAAAAAAAGTGTTGAAGGCCTAGACTATTTTAAGAAATATGACATCGATGTCTGTGTTCTCGATATTGAGATGACTGGCATCGATGGCTTTGCTTTGGCTGCTCAGATTAGAATCCTTAATCCTGATGTGCCGATGATATTTCTTACTTCAAAAGGCTTGCTTGTCAATATCTTGAAAGATTTTGAGTATGGCGTCGATGATTATCTCACCAAGCCTTTTACTAATGAGGAACTGCTGCTGAGAATAAAAGCTGTCATGCATCGCGTTGAGAAAAAAGATCCTTTTACTTACACGCTTACAGCTGAAAAGATTAACATTGGACGTTTCATCTTTGATGCGAAAAATATGCTTCTTATCCTTGATGGAAAAGAACAGCCGCTGACAAGAAAAGAAGCAGCTTTGCTTAAAGTGTTGTATGACAATAAAAACGACCTTGTTACCCGTAAGAAAGTCCTGAAGATGATATGGGGAAACAACGATTATTTTATCGGTCGTTCCATGGATGTGTTTATCGCTCGTTTGCGTAAATATCTTAAGGCAGACCCTAATGTGAAAATCATTACAGTTCACGGAGTAGGGTTCAGATTAGTTGTCACTGAACCAGTTGAAATCAATGCATAATTAAATCAATTCATAATTCATAATTCATAATTCACAATTCATAATTACCTTTAATTATGCATTATGAATTATGCATTATGCATTGACAAAAAGGCAGCTGTCTCCGTAGCTTAAAAATCTGAAGTCGTTGTCGAGGGCGTATTGGTAAACGTCTTTCCATTTGTTGCCGATTAAAGCTGACACTAATAGTAATAAGGTGCTCTTTGGTTGGTGGAAGTTTGTGATGAGAGCTTTTGCAATGTTGATCTTACACGATGGAGCAATCATCAAAGCAGTACTTGCATGGAACACTTCCATATGATACATTTCCATATATCTTAATATCGCTGAAAGAGATTCTTTTGCTGATGGCAAGGATTCTCTTTCTTTATATGGAAACCATTGATTTAGATGTATGTTGCGTTCGTCAAGACCTTCTTCTATCAACATGACTCCCATCCAATAAAGTGATTCTATGGTTCTCATGCTTGTAGTTCCGACAGGGATTATTGTCTTGTTGATGTTTCTGATTAGGTTTTCGATGCAGGATTTTCTGACTGCTATTGTCTCGGAGTGCATCTCATGTTCTCCGATTTTTTCTGATGAGACTGGACGGAATGTTCCTGCTCCCACATGTAATGTCACTTCTTCAAAAGCGATACCGTCGCTTTTTAGACTGTCGATTAGTTCGGTGGTAAAATGTAAGCCAGCTGTCGGTGCAGCAACAGAACCCTCGTGTTTCGCGAAGACGGTCTGATAGCGTTCTCTGTCGGATGCTTCAGCTTCGCGATGCAGGTATGGTGGCAATGGAATCTCGCCAGCGGCTTCTAATATTTCAGCGAAACTCAATTCTGAAGGTTCCCAAGAAAACCTTACGACAGAATAATTGTCGTTCTTTTCTAAACGCTCTGCATAAAGCATAGCTTTTGGGCTATTGGCTCTTGGTGTCTTGGTGTCTTGGTGTCTTGGTGTCTTGGAAACTTCGATTTCCATCGCCAACTTATCATTTTTCCAACGACGAGAATTTCCGACGAGACAACGCCATTCTGAAGGTGATGAACTACTGAAGGCTAGCTGATAATCTCCGTTCCCAGTAATAGGTTCGAGACAGAAAATTTCAATGGCGGCTCCGCTTTCCTTGGTGAACTGAAGACGAGCTCTGACAACTTTTGTCTCATTGAATATTAATAAGGAGTCTTTGGGTAAAAATTCGCTTATGTTTTTAAAATGAGAAGATGAAATCTCGCCGTTTTTCAAAACTAATAATTTAGAAGCATCACGTTCGCTTAATGGATATTTTGCGATGCGTTCATCTGGAAGCGGATAGTTGTAATCCTCAATGGAAATATTCTGAACCTCTTTTATCATCATTTATTAATTTTTATTCAATATTACTAAAGCGCCGATAATTCCAGGGGCCCAAGCGCAAAGTGTTAATAAAAACACAATTAAAATCGAACCGCAACCTTTGTCGATGACTGCTAAAGGAGGGAAAAATATTGCTAAAATAACTCTGAATAATGACATAGTAGTATTTTTTATGTTTGCAAATATAATGATTTTTATCGTTGTCGTGTATTGTATTTTTTAATGAGAATTCGATTTGAAAAAGCGAGAAAATTACCATTGTAATATTCGATATTTTTTATTAAATTTGTCCCCATTAAAATTAAAATACTCACTAAAATTATAAAACTATGAAGAAATTATTTACACTTGCATTTTTATGCGTATTTGCTTTGGGTGCTTTCGCGCAAGAACTAGGCGAAGTTGATTCTAGCTTCGGTACAGATGGTACATTTATATTTCACCCATCAAAAGAGAATAAATTCGGCTATTTTGATAAGGTATATAAAGTTTTGGTACAAGAAGACGGTAAGATTTTGACAATTGGTGAATCTCGTACTGACGGATACAATTACGCTATTTATATTTCTCGTCATAATGATGATGGTACTTTGGACGAAACATATGGTGAGGACGGTTATGTTTTCTTGAAAGTTGATCCGCTCATCTATAGAAATTGTCCTTATGATGCAGTTTTGTCAGAAGACGGCCTTCTTTATATAGCAGGTTTTACATACAATGGATTGAATAGCGCATTCGTTTTGTGCTTGGATGAAAATGGATTTGAAAATGTTGATTACGGCAACGAAGGATGGGTCGTGACAGAACAAGATCCAGGTGGTATTGTCTATGAAGCTATAGACATTGACTCAAAGGGTCGTTGTGTGATAGCAGGTTATTACAACGATGAAATTTTGGTGTGCCGCTATACAAAGAAAGGTGAACTTGATGTGACTTTCGGTAATGATGGTAAAGCAACATTGGAATTGGATGCAGACCCTGCAGCTCACTCTTATGCATTTGACCTTAAAGTTTTAGATGATGGTAAAATCATTCTTTGTGGAGATAAGAGACTTGGTAATGCTGAAGAAGGTATGTTTATTTGGTCTCACATGATTAGACTTAAATCAAATGGTACATTGGATGAAACATTCGCTGAAAACGGAGTGTTGTATCTCTATGCAGGAGAATATGCTGAATTTGCACTTTCTTTGGCAGTTCAACCTAATGGTAAATATTTAGTAGGCGGACATGCTGAGTTGTTGTCAAACACTCCTGAGATGCCAAGATATGAGTCTTATATTACTCGTGTTAATATTGATGGTACTATAGACGAAACATTCGGAACAGAAGGCTTTGTTAAAATGGAACCATTGCAAGGTGATGGTCGTGTAAATAATAGCTATTCAATTTTGGCAGCTCCTGACGGACAAATATTTGGAGCTATCTATTCTCGTGATATAGCTACAGAAATGTTCCGCGCTTACGTCTATAACCTCGATGAAAATGGCCAATTTAATGAAAACTTCGCGGGTTCAGGTATAGTGCCATTGCCAAAAGTATATGAAGAGCAAGGAGAAATCGATGCATACTCAATAGCATTACAAGGTAATGACAAACTTATTATTGGTGGTTATGCTGCTTATGATGACCCAGCTGTTGCAGGACCTGGTGACTATACAAAGATTTATCTTACACGTATACATGTAGCTGTTGAAGGTAATGGCAATGACGAAAATGACACAACTAGTGTAGTTGGAAATTATGAAAACAGATTTGAAATCCATCCAAATCCTGCTACAACAACAATCAGCATCGAAGGTGCTTTGAATGATAATGCTCAAGTAAGCATCATAGACTTGACAGGTCGCTGCGTTAAAGAAATTGAAGTTTCAGACGCAGTTCCAACAATAAATATTGAAGATATTGAAAGCGGTGTTTACTTTATCTCTGTTAAACAAAATGACAATAACTTTGTTGAAAAATTAGTCGTTAAATAAAAGTCTACAAGTCAACAAGACTTCGAGTCGCCAAGAAAATGCATCATTAAACAATGGTGCATTTTTTTTGTACAAGAAATCTTGGTGACTTAGTGTCTTAGTGTCTTGGTGTCTTTCCATTGAACCTTTCATAATCTCCTTTGTTTACACCTTACTATAAAACAATAAAGATTATGAAAAAATTATTTGTCATCGCATGTTTGTTCTTCGCCTGGCAGTTTAAGGCGGAGGCATGTACCGGTATCTCTATGTTTTCCGCTGATGGTTCGTATTTCCAAGCGCGAACGATAGAATGGGCTGGTACAAATCTTAACAGTATGTATGTCGTAGTTCCTCGTAACTTCAACCAGACATCTTTCACTCCTAAAGGCCAGAATGGAATGTCGTTCAAGTCGAAGTATGGCTATATCGGACTTGCTGTTCATGAGAAGGAATTCATTGCAGAAGGTCTTAACGAAGCAGGTCTGTCTGCCGGACTGTTCTATTTTCCTAATTTCGGCAGCTATCAGTTGTATGACGAGAAATACAATTCTACTACCATTGCCGACTTGCAACTAGTGTCGTGGATTTTGTCACAATTCGCTACTGTCGATGAAGTGAAGGCTAATATTAATAAGGTGCGTGTCGTTTCTCTTATGGGCGGCAATGGCGCTGAAGAAGCTATCCACTGGAGAATAGGCGATAAGTCCGGCAAACAAATCGTATTGGAAATTGAAGAGGGTGTGCCTCATATCTACGACAATCCTATCGGTGTTTTGACAAACGCTCCAAATTTTCCATGGCATCTTAGCAATTTGAGTAACTACATCAACCTTACTCCAGTAAATCCTAAAGCACATGAAATGGCTGATTTTATGGTAAAACCTATAGGTCACGGCAACGGATTTCTCGGACTTCCAGGTGACTTTACTCCTCCTTCACGTTTCGTGAGAGCAGCTTTCTTCAAAGCGACAGCTCCTATGTTGCCAACGGCTCGTCATACTATGCTTCAATGTTTCCATATCTTGAATAACTTCGACATCCCAATCGGAATGAACTTCCCTAAAAACGAAATCCCTGACTTGCCAAGCGCAACACAATGGACTTCGGTCATCGACTTGACAAATAAGGTGGTTTATTACAAGACTTTTGATAACAACAATATCAGAATGATTGATTTGAAAGAGATTGATTTCGGTAAGGTTAAATATCAATATCAAAAGTTAGATGAACCTAACTCTCAACCTGTTGAAGTTGTTACTATAAGCCAATGAAGGCAAAAGACTAAGGATAATAACTTTAGTCAAAAAAAAGAGTTCCTAATAATTAAGGAACTCTTTTTACTTGGTGACTCAGAGTCTTGGCGACTCGGAGACTTTATCATAGACTTTTAACGATATCGTATGTATCTTTAGCAATCATGTATTCTTCGTCTGTTGGGAATACAACGACTGTAACTTTAGAATCTGGTGTTGAGATGATGCGTGCTTCGCCCATTGTAGCGTCGTTAGCTTCCATGTCAATCTTAACTCCGAGATATTCCATATCTTGTAAGATTGGACCTCTCATGAACCAAGCGTTTTCGCCGATACCGCCAGTCATGACGATGATGTCAACGCCATTCATGACAGCTGCGTAAGCGCCGATATATTTCTTGACGCGGTGTTTGAACATATTGAAAGCGTATGTTGCGCGTTCGTCGCCAGCTTCTTTGCCTGCTCTCACGTCACGCATATCTTGTTTGTCGCCAGTGATACCGATGAGACCTGATTTCTTGTTGACGAGTGTGTTCATTTGTTTGAGGTCGTAACCTTCTTTTTCAGCGATGTACATGAAAACACCGAGGTCGAGGTCGCCAGTGCGGCTGCCCATCATGAGACCTTCAACAGGAGTGAAGCCCATTGATGTATCGACTGATTTTCCGTTTTCTACTGCTGCGATAGAAGCTCCGCTGCCCAAGTGGCATGTGATAATCTTTTGGTCGTTCCAGTCTTTGCCAACGAATTTAGCTGCGTTTTCAGCAACGTATTTGTGGCTTGTTCCGTGGAATCCGTAACGGCGTACACGATATTTGTCGTAGTATTCGTAAGGGATAGGGTAGAGGTAAGCTTCTGGTTGCATTGTTGAGTGGAATGCTGTATCGAAAACGCCACCTTGTTTTACGTTAGGAAGCAATTCTGTAACAGCTTTCACACCTGCCATACATGCTGGGTTGTGAAGAGGAGCGAGGTCGATGAGTTCTTCCATGAGTTCCATGACGCTGTCGTCGATGAGGACGCTCTTGGTGAATTTTTCGCCGCCGTGAACCAAACGATGACCAACAGCGCCGATTTCGTCTAATGACTTGATGACGCCGTGATTTTCGTCGAGCAATGCGTTAAGAACGATGCTGATACCTGCAGTGTGGTTTGGAATAGGAAGTTGTTCGTAGTGTTTCTCACCATTCCATTTATGTGTGAATTCTCCCATTTCTAAACCGATACGTTCGAGGAGACCTTTTGCCAAAACATTGTGGCCGTTGTCATCGATTTCAAAAAGTTGATATTTGATTGATGAGCTGCCGCAGTTTAAAACTAAAATTTTCATTTGATTATATTGTATTAAAATTTATTGTCTCTACAATTATGAATTATGCATTGTGAATTATGAATTCTTCTGAGCTATTGCTTGATTACATGTGATAGCTACGAGTTTGTAGATATCGTCGATAGAACAGCCACGGCTCAAGTCGTTACATGGTTTAGCGAAACCTTGGAGGACTGGACCTACAGCTTCAGCGCCAGCGAGACGTTGAACGAGTTTGTAAGCGATGTTGCCAACTTCTAATCTTGGGAATACCAAAGTGTTTGCTTTACCAGCTACTTCGCTGTTAGGAGCTTTGCTTGCGCCTACTGATGGGACGATAGCAGCGTCAGCTTGTAATTCGCCGTCGATGCAGAGGTCTGGACGCATTTGTTTTGCCAATTCTGTAGCTTTGATGACTTTGTCAACATCTTCGTGTTTTGCAGAGCCTTTTGTTGAGAAGCTCAACATAGCTACTTTAGGGTCTATCTTAGCGATGTTCTTGGCAGTGTCGGCTGTACATACAGCAATCTCTGCGAGTTGTTCTGCTGTTGGAACAGGTGTTACAGCGCAGTCGGCACAAACGATTTTGCCGTCAGTTCCGTATTTGTCGTTAGGTAAGAACATAATGAATGCGCCAGAAACGCAAGAAACGCCAGGAGCTGTCTTGATGATTTGCAATGCAGGACGAAGCATGTCGCCTGTTGTGCTGCGAGCGCCACTGACCAAACCGTCAGCGTCACCAGCTTTGAGCATCAAAACGCCGAGATACATGAAGTTCTCTGCATATTTTTGTGCTTCTTCTATTGTCATGCCTTTGCTTTTGCGGAGTTCGAAAAGCAAGTTTGCATATTTGTCTCTGTCAGGATTGTTTGTTGGGTCGACGATAGTGGCTTTTTCGATATTGTTCAAACCGAATTCAGTAGCCATATCTTTGATTTTCTGTGCAGGTCCGATGAGAATCACGTCAGCGATGCCGTCAGCGATAAGTTGATCTGCAGCTTTTATTGTTCTTTCTTCATCTCCTTCAGGAAGCACGATGCGTTGTCTGTTTTCACGTGCATTTTGTTTTATTTGTTCTATAAGATCCATGATATTTAATATTTTAAAAAATTATCTTCAAGACTACAAAGGTAATAATCTATTTCCAAAATTTCAAAAAAAAATATAAATATTTGTCAAGAAAAAAACAAAGATGTAAATTTGCAACGAACAATTTAAAAAAATGAAAATTTAAAATTGAAAACTGAAAGTTATAATGTTGAAGGTATGGTGGAAATGCTAGATGTTGTTTCTCGAAACGACAGTATTAGCTGTAATCCGTATGAAAATTTCAGGTTCGTTGCCGAAGCATCTCGTCAATATGAAGGCCCGATAGAGAGGGAGGTTACTTACGTTAGTGCGGCGTGGAATTTCGTGATATTGTTTGTAGTCATGATTCTTATGGTATTGAATAAGTTTATGTCGCAACAAAGGCTCTCGGCTGTTATTTCAAAGCCTTTTCAAAATGGCAGCGACAGGGCGATGCGCGACAACCAAACGCTTTTCAGTCCGTCTACTTTCTTTGTCATCATTTCGTTTATCTTGATGATGTCGTTACTAGTTCAGCAGATATTCTTGGTTTACGGAGAAAATCGTATACTGCACGATAGTTTTCCTTTCTTTATGAATGCCGCTATTTGCGTGTCAGCGTTTTTGGTTTTCAATGATCTGCTAACATCTTTTTATGGATGGATATTTAAGTCTGACACGTTTACTCATCTTCATTTTACATTACATATTTCTGCAATTGCGACATGTAACTTGGTGTTGGTGCCGATAATATTGTTATTGTTTTTTCATCCTTACAAAATATTTTTAATTATCACATTGGTGATTTTAACCCTGTTTTTCATTGCAACATTCATAAAATTATTAATAGAGGTGCGAATGTTGTCAAAATTGAATTTTGTAAATATTTTTTTGTATCTTTGCACCGTCGAAATTTTACCTGTTTTAGTTATATCTAAGATGATAGTAAATGTTCTGTAACATCTTGTTAATCATACTTTCTTGGTAAAATATGTACGTGATTAGTAAAAGATAAAAATAATTGTAGATGAAGATTAAATCAATCCTTTTGTCGCAACCAAAACCTGCTGATGTTGCTAAAACTCCATACGAAGCTATTATTAAGAAGTATAATGTCAACATCGAATTTGAAAAATTCATTAAATTAGAAGAAGTATCAGCTAGCGACTTAAGACAAGAGAAAGTTAAACTTAACGATTTTACCGCAATAATTTTAACAAGTCGCAACACAATAGATCATTTTTTCCGTATCGCAAAAGAAATGCGTTACACCATCCCTGAAGATTTGAAATATTTCTGCGTATCTGAGTCGACAGCTCAGTATCTTCAACATTATGTTCAGTATAGAAAAAGAAAGATTTTCCACGAACCTACTTTCGCTGAACTCGTTGGAACAATGAAAAAACACAAGGAAGAAAAGTTCTTTTTGCCAAGTTCTAACTTAGTTACAGAAGACCACGATGGTATGTTGTCGGAAGCTAAGCTCGATTACACAAAAGCTGTCATCTTCCGTACAGTGTCATCTGACTTGTCACATATCGACATCACAGAATATGATATGTTGGTGTTCTTCAGCCCTGCTGGTATAGATTCATTAAAAGCCAACTTCCCTGACTTCGTTCAAAACGAAAACGTTGCTATAGGCGGTTTCGGACAATCAACATGCAAGGCTATCACCGATGCTGGCTTCACCTTGAACTTCAGCGCACCAACACCTTCTTGCCCATCAATGAATATGGCGATAGAAGAGTTTATAAATAACGAAAACAAGAAAGCTAAGAAAAAATAATTCGGTATGAACGAAGGACTTCCGAAAGAACAGCGTTTATATAAGAAGAAGGCAATACAACTATTATTCGAGAAGGGTAAAGGATTTAACTTTTACCCTTTTCGTGTTGTTGTTCATGCTCATGCATCTGAAGCTGACGAGCCTTCAATACCACGATTCCTCGTCTCTGTATCAAAGAAAAGATTTCATCATGCGGTCAAACGTAATAGGGTGAAAAGACTCGTCCGCGAGGCATGGCGTAGAAACAAGTCTGAAATAATTGTTAAATGTGAGGAAAATAAAATCACTTTTGACATCGCGCTTGTTTATACTGCCACAGCAATTTTACCTTATGAAGATATCGAAAAGAAAATAAAACAATTATCTTTGCGTTTGAATAATACCTATTTTATGCATGATGAAAAAAATAATACAACTACCCGCTAATTTCTTGATATTGCTCATCCGCATATATCAAATTACCTTATCACCTTTCATTGGAAGAAGCTGCAGGTATACCCCTACTTGTTCTAATTATGGCATCGAGGCTATAAGAAAATATGGGGCTATCAAAGGCGGCTGGCTTACTTTTAAGAGAATATTATCATGCAATCCTTGGGGAGGAAGTGGCTATGACCCAGTTCCTTAATAGTTAGGAGTTAGGAGTTAGGAGTTAGGAGTTGTCGTAGAGACGTGTCAATGATTCCTTATGAAATAAAAAACATTGATGCGTCTTAATTGTTTAAGAATTAATTTTTTGTTATGAATAGATTAAGATTTTTACTTTTTGTATTGGTGCTTCTTCCTTTAGCATCTTTCGCTCAGGAAAAACAAAATAACTTCGAGATATCTAAGAGTATCGATATATATAATAATGTGTTGAGATTCCTTAATCAGAATTATGTCGACGAGATAAATCCTGCAGAATTGAACGAGACTGCTATTCATGCAATGCTCAAAGAATTGGATCCTTACACGGTTTTTATTCCGGAATCGGAGATAGAGGATGTACGTCTTCTCACAATGGGTGAATATGGCGGAATAGGTTCTATCATAAACTATTATGATGATAATGTGCATATCTCTGAACCTTACGAGAACTTCCCTGCACATAAAGCTGGATTACTTCCTGGTGATGCAATTATCGAAATAAATGGTGTCAACACTGAGAAGAAAACTGTCAGTGAAGTTAGCGAACTTCTAAAAGGTCAGCCTGGCTCTCAACTCACTCTCAAACTCAGACGCGAAGGCGAGAAAAATGTTATCACTAAGACTCTCACTCGCGAGAAAATCAAGATTGATAATATTCCATATTATGCGGTACTAGAAGGAGGTGTTGGCTATATCATTCTTAATCAATTTACAAAAGACGCTGCAAAGGAACTCAAAGAGGCGTTCCTTGAAATGAAGTCGCAAAATGAACTCAAAGGTCTTATCATTGACCTTAGAGGTAATGGCGGAGGTCTGCTCAACGAAGCAGTCGATATCGTAAATATCTTCGTGCCGAAAAATAAACTTGTGGTATATACAAAAGGAAAGACACCAGAACAAAATAGGAACTATTATACAAAACACGAGGCTGACGACACTGAAATCCCACTCGCAATATTGGTTAACGAGAGTAGCGCATCTGCAAGTGAAATCGTTTCAGGTTCTATACAAGATTTCGACAGAGGTGTGATTGTTGGTCAAAGAACTTTTGGTAAAGGCTTGGTGCAGAATATTTTGCCAATGGCTTATAACACTCAAATGAAAGTGACTGTGTCTAAATATTATATCCCAAGTAAACGTTGCATACAAGAGATAGATTATTCGAAAAAAGCAAAGAACGACACTCTTGCAAAGAACGACACTCTCGGTCCTCAATTCAAGACAGCAAACGGAAGAATAGTTTACGAAGGTCATGGTATTCAGCCAGATGTGAAGATAGAACCAGAATTGCTTTCTACAATAACGGCTCATCTGTATGCTAAGAATATGATATTCAAATATGCTAACAAGTTTTATAGAGAACATAAATCGATAGCAGCTCCTGAAGAGTTTGTGATAACAGATGAGATTTATGACGATTTCGTGAAATTTGTTGAATCTCAAAAATTTGAATATACTTCAGAAAGTGAGAAGGATTTTGAGGTCTTGGTGAAGACTGCTAAAATGGAAGGTTATTATGATAATATCAAAGAACAACTCGATATCTTGGAAAAAGAATTGAAAAGTCATAAGGATAATGACTTGATTAATAATAGAAAAGAGATTTCTGAGATTCTTAAGATGGAATTGGTGGGTCGTTATTATTTCCAAAAAGGCAAGATTGTCTCGACCTTGAAAGACGATGTTGAGTTGAATCGTGCTGTTGAAATACTTCTCAATTCTAACGGCAAAAACGAATACGAAAATATTCTTAAAGGAACAAATTGATTTATATTTATAAATGCTAAACGCTGATAGCTGATAGCTAGCAACTTTATGAAAGTAGAATACGGTAAAACGGGTACATATTTCTATTTGGTAGGTTTAATCTTGATGGTGGTGTCACTTCCTACGTCAAGGTTTGGCTTGAGTTTATCGTTGTTCTATCTTTTGCTATTATGGATTTTTCTTGGTCTTAAATCTTTTTCCTTTAAAGGAATATGTTATAATATAAAGACACGTTTTACCGATTTCCTGCATAATAAAGTTGCTGTTGTGATGGTGTCGGTGTATGTCATGCATCTCATAGGATTGATATATACTTACGATTACCCTTCTGCTTTCCACGACCTGAGAATCAAGTTGCCACTTTTACTAATTCCTTTGGTGTTGTCTTCAATGAAACCATTGAACAGCAAGCAGTTTGATATGGTATTGTGGTTTTTTATAGCTTCTGTCTTTTTTGTAACAATCTTAGGAACAATAAAATTCCTTCGTCGTGATTTCGTTGATGTGCGGGAGTTATCGCTTTTTATCAACTATATCCGTCTGTCGTTATGTATGGTTTTCTCAATATTTATATTGGGATATTATTTGGTGAAGAGAAACTATAGTCTGGTTGTCAAGTCTATTATTGTCTTTTTGATAATTTGGTTCTTCTGGCAGATAACGATTTTTGAGTCTATTACTAGTATTTTGATTATAGCAGCCCTGTGTTTTGTGCTGATGATGTATTACGTTTTCAGAAGTACGAAGACAAATGTTAAAATTTGTTTGGTAGTAGCGATTGTAGTAGTGGTAGCGGCTGTAATATACTTTCCATATAAGGTTGTTAAAGACTATCTGAATCCAGCTAAGGTAGATGTTACACAGTTAGATACGCATACCAAGTTGGGTAATCCTTATGTTTTTGATACCATACGTTTTGGCGTAGAGGATGCGAGGTATGTGGGCTTATATCTTTCAAAAAAAGAGATGTTAGAAGCGTGGAACAAGCGAAGTGTTAAAAAAATTAACAATGAATGGGCTGATGGCTATAATGCTTTGGTGCGCTATCTTACATCGAAAGATTTAAGAAAAGACGCTGAAGGTGTTTCGCAGCTTAGCGACGATGATATTAAGAATATAGAGAATGGCATAGCTAACTATAACTACATTGAAAATCCTGGCTTCAAGACAAGAATCATGAAGGTGATGGTGGGTTATGAAAAATATAAAAGAAGCGGCGATGCCAATGGAAGCTCTGTTTTTCAGCGTGTTGAATATATAAAGGCATCTTTCGGAATCATAAAAGATAGTCCTGTTTTTGGTGTTGGTACTGGTATCATCAAACCTTTTGCGGACTATTACGAAAATACTAATTCAAAATTAAGACCTGAATATAGACTTAGAAGTCATAATCAATATCTTGCGATAACGGTGGCTTTTGGTGTCGTTGGTTTGTTGTGGTTCTTGTTTTCAATGTTTTATCCTATCATTGCAGATAAGAGAAATCGTAATTATCTGTATTTGGTGTTTTTATTTATAATTATGCTTTCTATGTTTACGGATGACACATTGGAGACGCATGTGGGAGCTACATTGTTCGCTTTCTTTAACTCGTTCTTGATATTTTGTCATGAACCGTGTTCGGAATCTATATCCAAGGACTGTTGATTGTAGTCTTATTTAAAGGTGAACAATAAATTAGCGAAGAAATTCCAAATCGTTGTTATCGCAATAGCAATTAACTTGCTGAAATAGAAGTTCCATTTTAGTTTTTCGTTTAAGATATATAGGACTATTGAGTTGATACCTAGTCCAATGGCGGACACAATCATAAATTGTACGTATTGTGTTCCAATATCTTCTGTTTGACTGTTGAAAGTCCAGTTTCTGTTAAGAAAATAATTTGAGGTTGCAGCGAGAATGAATCCAATCCCGTTGCTGATAAATTTATTGATTTTTAAGATTTCTTTGCATAGATATGTCGTTCCAAAATCTATTATCATTCCAGAACATCCTACTATTCCGAATTTCAATAGCTTGGAAAGTAATAACTTATCTATGACAAATAATGCTTTCATGTTTTATAAAAAATCAATTGCCAGCAATTGTTCGTTCTTTGTCTGAATATTTTATCGAGAACAAGAATAGTACAATCATAACGACAATGCTGACTATTAAAACAGGAATGCTTGTCTGTCCGAAAGTGTCTACATCTATATTTGTAATACCTTTATTATTAAGGAAATAAATCAGAACGACTGTTCCGTTGTTGAGGAAATGCATCAGCATTGGAATCCAGATGCTGCCTGAGAAATAGAACATATATCCAAGCAACATGCCTAAGATAAGTCGTGGGACGAAGCCGTAGAATTCTAAATGAATGAATGAAAAAATCGCAGAAGCTATGAGGATTCCGACGTGGGCGTTTTTGCAAATTTTTATTAAGGAAGTTTGTATAATAGACCTGAAAAGCAACTCTTCACCTAGTGCTGCTAATCCTGCTATCATAAAGAGGTTGAGCATGAGACCGCCTATAGTGTCGACACTTACAAATTTCTCAATCATCGCCGACGCGGATTCTTGCATTTGTTTCATCATTTGTTCCAGTGCGCTTAGAGATTCAGGTAGTTTCAAACCTGCGTTCCATTCTGCTAAGATGCTGTTGAGAGGCATGATGGCGAAAATCATCGCGGTGCCGATGAGGAGCCATAAGATTTTGGCGTTCTTTAATCCTAATGCGTTGACAGGTTTTTCTTTAACTAAAAATGCATATGCTATAGGAGGAAATACGAAAGTGAAAAGTTGGCTGCTGATTTGCATGAATCTAAGTGAGTTTAAATCTTGAGGATTGCTTTTCGTGATGAAGACGTATGCCAAACCTATTACAGTTCCTAAAATTAAACCAATTATTATCAGTGCTAATAGTATGAATAATCTTTCAAACTTCGTAGTTTTCTTGATGATAGGATGTTGCATAGTTGATGAGATTTATTTGCAAATTTAATATTTTTGATAATATGAAATGCTTATTTTTGCATAATAAAATTTAAGGTTTTAGTCACTTATGTTTAAGATAGCAGATATAGAATTCGATTATGTTCCTTTGTTGTTGGCTCCTATGGAAGGTGTTACTGATCCTCCGTTTCGTCATGCCTGCAAGGAACAAGGCGCAGATATGGTTTATTCCGAGTTCATTTCTTCCGACGGCTTGATTCGCGATGCGGTGAAGAGCGTGAGAAAGTTAGGTTTTGTGGAAGGTGAGCGTCCTTTCGGAGTCCAGATTTTTGGTAACAGCGTTGGACCTATGGTAGAAGCAGCACGATATGCTGAGCGTTATAATCCTGATATTATTGATATCAACTTTGGATGTCCTGTTAAGAAGGTCGCTTCTAAAGGAGCAGGCTCTGGCATTATGAACGACATTCCTAAGATGGTTGCTATCACTGAAGCTGTGGTGAAAGCTGTTAAGAAACCTGTTACGGTGAAGACCCGTCTTGGTTATGACAGCGAACATAAGGAGATTGTCGATATAGCAGAACGATTACAAGATGTTGGAATACAGGCCTTGACGATTCATGGTCGTTTGCGTACGACGAAATGGGGAGAACCTGCAGACTGGACCTTGATAGGGGAGGTGAAGAACAATCCTCGCATGACGATACCTATCATAGGCAATGGCGATGTCGTTGACGGACCATCAGCGAAATATTTCTTGGATAACTTTGGTGTTGACGGACTTATGATAGGTCGTGCGACATACGGTAATCCATGGGTTTTCAAGGAGATAAAACATTATCTTAGTACAGGCGAGAAACTGCCAGCACCTACTGTTGAGGAGAGAGTACGTGTTTCAAAGGCGCATCTGTCAGATTCATTGAATTATAAGAAAGATGAGTTTTATGCAGTGATGGAAATGCGAAAACACTGGGGACTTTATTTCAAAGGCTTCATAAATTTCAAGCAATTTAAGCTGCGATTGATGGAAGCAAGGACGATAGAAGAAGTCTTTGCTATCTTGGATGAAGTTGTAAATTATTATAATTCAGTTGGTTGAAATGATTTTTTATAGAAAGAAAAATTTTTCAATTTTTTTTGAAATTTTGTTATGATATTAGCAACAATTTTGTAAATTTGCACTCGCAAAACAGAAGGATATATTTAAAACTATCCTGCTCCTATAGCTCAGTCGGTTAGAGTAGCTGACTCATAATCAGTTGGTCCCTGGTTCAAGTCCAGGTGGGAGCACAAAAACCTCGGTAGTCATTGACTGTCGAGGTTTTTTGTTTTCCACGAAAATATTATCATCCACGAAAAGACACTAAACCTTCACGAAAGAATTTAGTGAAATATTTGTGCAGATTAGTGGAAAGCTATTATCATCCAAGAAAAGACACTAAACCTTCACGAAATGAATTTAGTGAAATATTCGTGCAGATTGGTGGAAAGCTATTATCATCCACGAAAAGACACTAAACTTTCACGAAAGAATTTAGTGGAGATTCGTGAAGATTAGTGGATAATTATTCTGCGGATGGTTTGTCAAAATATTCCTTCACAATCTTCGCCTTCGCCTTGCCGATGATGTTTTCTAATGTCTCCAGACTTGCTTCCTTGATGTTCTTGACGGATTTCAATTCTAACATCAATTTCTCGGCTGTCTGTTTGCCGATGCCTTTGATGTCGTTCAATTCAGAATGAAGGAATCCTTTCTCGAATTTCTTCCGGTGATGTGTGATGCCGAATCTGTGCGCCTCGTCACGGATGTGTTGTATAACCTTCAAGGTCTCGGAACGTTTGTCTATATATAAAGGTATGCTGTCGCCTGGGAAATATATCTCTTCCAGTTTCTCCGCGATGCCGATGATGCTGATTTTTCCGAATAATCCTAGCTGCTGCAAAATCTTAACGGCTGACGACAACTGTCCCTTGCCGCCGTCAACGACAATCAAATCTGGAAGTCGCTGCTCTTCGTCTAAGAGGCGTTTGTATCTTCTGTAGATAATCTCTTCCATAGAGGCGAAGTCGTTCGGACCTTCAACGGTCTTGATGTTGAAATGACGGTAGCCGCTCTTGTTGGGTTTCGCGTTGACAAACTGCGTCATCGCGGCTACGGCATAATCGCCTTGGAAGTTGGAGTTGTCGAAACATTCAATCACTTCAGGAAGAACCGGCAGATTAAGGTCGTCTTTCATCTGATTCAAGATTCTCTTCGTATGTCGTTCTGGGTCGACTAAAGTACGTAACTTCTCTGTGTCAAGGCGATATTGTTTTGCGTTACGCTGCGACAATTCCAAGATGTCGAGTTTCTCTCCTCGCTGCGGAATGGTGAACTTGACGCCTTCTAGTTTTATGTCTAACTCCGTCGAAACGATAATCTCCTTGATGTTGTGACTTTCCATCATCTGACGTATCTCGACAATAGCCATGGAAAGTAGTTCTTCTACGCTTTCATCGAGTTTTCTTTTCAACTCAAAAGAATGTGACTGTATTATTGCGCCTTCGACGATTTTCATGTAGTTGACATAGAAAGAGTTGTCTGCGTCTTCGTAAGAAAACACTTCCATGTCGAAGAGGCTGTTGCTGCATACGACGGATTTCGCATGATAGTTTTCGAGTATGTCGTATTTGTCTTTTATGACTTGCGCCTGCTCGAATTCTAGTCGCGAGGCATGGTCCATCATCTGCGCTTTCATGTCTTTCAGCACTTCGTGGATGTTGCCTTTGATGACTCTTTTTATATTCTGAATCATCTCACGATAATCATCTTCGCTGATGCTGCCGTCGCATGGTGCCTTGCAGTTGCCGATATGATACTCAAGGCAAGGACGATAATGTCCGTTGTTGATGTTTTCTTCTTTTAAGATGAGCTTGCAGTTTCTGATAGGGTAGAGCTGACGCAACATTTCGAGCAGCGTCCTAGCTGTCATCACCGAAGGATATGGTCCGAAATAGATAGAGCCGTCGTTGACTTTTTTTCTGGTGAGATAGACACGCGGAAATCTCTCGTTCTTGACGCATATCCAAGGGTAGGTCTTGTCGTCTTTCAACATGATGTTGTAACGAGGCTTGTATTGCTTTATCATGTTGTTTTCGAGAAGAAGTGCTTCCATCTCGTTGTCAACCACGATGAATTTGATGTCGGCGATGCGGCTGACAAGTACCTTGACCTTGCCACTTTGTTGTTTGTTAAAATAACTCGATACCCTTCGTTTCAGGTTTTTGGCTTTGCCGACATATATAATCTCACCTTTATCGTCATAATAACGATACACTCCCGGATCGGTGGGGATGGTTTTGAGGATGGATTTTATTTTGTCGGAATTGTTCATACTATTAATATTGTAAGGACGTGATTAATCACGTCCATACGTATGGTTTTAAAAATGTTTAAATCCTTGTGCTTCGATTGGGATTACGTGTTCGTCGTTGGTGATGAGTTCAGCGACGTTGACGTCTGGTGTCATGAAACCGATGATTCTCACGTCTTCCATATTCTGTACTTTCTCGTAGTCTTCTTGTTTTACGGTGAAGAGAAGCTCATAGTCTTCGCCTCCGTTGAGTGCTGCAACGCAAGGTACGATGTCGAATTCCTTAGCGACATCGATGGCTTTCTGATGCATTGGGATACGGTCTTCAAAGACGCGGCAGCCTACTTTAGAGTCTTTGCAAAGATGTAAAATCTCTGATGCTAATCCGTCAGAAATATCAATCATAGCTGTTGGCTTTATCTCTAACTCTTTGAACTTAGCTACTATATCTTTACGAGCTTCTGGTTTGAGCTGTCTTTCGAGGATGTAATCGTAGCCGTAGAGCTCTGGCTGTACGTTAGGGTCTGCCATGAAAGCGGCTTTCTCTCTTTCTAAAATGAGAAGCCCTGTGTATGCAGCGCCGAGTGTTCCGCTGACGCATAAGAGGTCGTTGGCTTTAGCACCGTCGCGATAGACGATGTCGTCTTTCTTTGCCTTGCCTATGACTGTTATCGAGATGAAGAGTCCCGACTTGCTAGCAGTGGTGTCGCCACCGACTAAGTCGACTTTATAAGTGTCGCAGGCTAACTTGATGCCGGCGAATATCTCTTCAACGGCTTCCACCGAGAACTTGCTTGAGATTCCCATTCCGACTACTATCTGAGTAGGAGTGCCGTTCATGGCGTAGATGTCGGAGAAGTTCACAACGGCTGCTTTGTAGCCTAAATGCTTCAATGGCATATATGTCATGTCGAAGTGAACTCCTTCAATCAAGACATCGGTAGAAATCAATGTTTGCTCGCTCTTATGGTCGATGACAGCAGCGTCGTCACCAATGCCTTTCACTGTCGATTTGTTATATGTCTTGATGTCTTTGGTCAGTTTGTCGATGAGACCGAATTCACCGAGTTCTGACAATTCTGTTAATTCTATTTTTTCGTTTTCCATATTTTTAAAATCAACGGACAACAATCAACTGACTTTGTCCTGTTTTTTAATTATTTATTTCCGCTTAGGATAAGAGCGTTATGATAGTCTTCTTCTGTGATTCTGTATAGGACTTCATATTCTTCATATCTTTTTTTATTTACAGTTGATAGAATTTCCCAACAAGATTTCTTGAACATTGTTTTTTCAAAACCTTTGATCAAATCCCAGTCGGTTGTTGTATCAACTTCGTACATAATATCTTCGTCAAAGATGATAACAGGCATATCATAGATATACTCGTCATTGAAAGAAAATTCAGAATGCCCCATGCCATCTTTCACCATCACTATACGATCCACGTCGGGACCGATATATGTAGTGTCTTTCACGCCATTTAATGAAAAAACGACTTTAACTTCCTTCAGTAATTCATTTTTCATAATATAAACATCATGGAAACCAGGGTCGCATGATGTCAATGATACGATTACAGAGAAAATTGCAATTGCTGACAATTTTTTTAAAATCCTTTTCATGATATATTATTTTAAGTCGCAAAGTCGCAAAGACTCAAAGTTGTTTTCTCTGCGTCTTTGTGACTCTGCGTCTATGAGACTTAATTACATCAATTTCTTATACTTAAACTTCTTAGGTGCTGCGTTGCCAAGACGTTTAATCTTGTTTTCTTCATATTCTGAATAGCTTCCTTCGAAGAAATAAACCTGTGAGTCACCTTCGAAAGCGAGGATGTGAGTAGCGATTCTGTCGAGGAACCATCTGTCGTGTGAGATGACGACGGCGCAACCTGCGAAGTTTTCGA
>JBGVQR010000057.1:0-13735 GCA_045127605.1 Candidatus Limimorpha sp.
GTTAATAGTTAATAGTTAATAGTTAATAGTTAATAGTTAATAGTTAATAGTTAATAGTTAATAGTTAATAGTTAATAGTTAATGGTTAATAGTTAATGGTTTAGAGTGTAGAGTAGTTTTGTAGTGGAAAGTTATAAGTAGATAGTTTATCTAGCCCAATACACTTTTCAACTATACCCTACTTAACTTACAACTACTATAAACTATACACTATGAACTATAAACCACCCACTGTATTAGTTAACTAGTACACTGCAAAGATATATATTATTTTTTATTTGTCAAGAGGGAAATGAAAAAAAATTAGAAATTCTATAAACTCTGAACTAAAAACTTATAATTACGCATAAAAAAAATTTTAGTCTTTAGTCTTTCTTTTGGGCGTTCCGGCTATCGCCGTCGGGCTTTCCGCTATATCTTTTTCCGCTGCGCTCCAAAAGGATGCCGCTCCAATCCCTAACGCATCCGGAGTTGAAAACTGAAAGTGGAAAGTTAATTTTAATTTTCAGTTTTCAACTTTCCGTTATCAACTTAGAAGTCACGTAGTGACGACAGAATATAGGCAGGCGGTGGAGTGCGTAGCACGGAACCCCTGCATTTATGACCGGTATGATATAAAAAGTGCTGTAGGCACGACAGAGATGGTTTCTGTCGTGCCTACAGCACTTTGATTTTTGGGTAATTCATTTTTGCAGGCATTCCGCACTTGGTGCTCCATACCTGCCTATTGTCTGTCGCTCCTACGGAGCTGACTTGGCAGTAGAGACTTCACCCCCTGTGGCGTCTCAAAAAAAGTCAGACTGCCGCCTCGGATAAATAGCGTAAACAATGAAATTTTTTGCGGTAAAAAAGAGAAAGAATATTCTTTATAAACAAAAAAAAGCCGCTTCACAGCGGCTCCTTTTACACTCATTCAGTGATTATTACTTTATTTTTTCAACGATAGCTTTAAATGCTTCTGGATTATTCAAAGCTAAGTCGGCTAAAACCTTACGATTAAGGTCGATGTTAGCTGCGTGAAGTTTACCCATGAATGTGCTGTATGTCATGCCGTATTCATGTGCTGCGGCATTGATACGGATAATCCATAATGAGCGGAAATCACGTTTTTTGTTTCTTCTATCGCGGTATGCGTATTGTAAACCCTTTTCGTAAGAGTTTTTAGCTACAGTCCAAACGTTTTTACGTGCGCTGAACTGGCCCTTTGTTTGTTTTAAAACTTTTTTGCGTCTTGCTCTTGAAGCAACTGCATTAACTGATCTTGGCATTTTTTTACTTTTTATTCCGTTAGAGTGCCTCGCCCTTTCGAGAACTTTTCTACTCTAACAAGACGTTAAACAATTAATTTAAAATTACATGAGAAGCATTTCTTTCACAGCTTTCATATTAGCTGGCTCAACAATAGTAGCGTGGCGTAAGTTACGTTTACGTTTGATTGACTTCTTTGTTAAGATGTGGCTTTTATAAGCGTGCTTTCTCTTTACTAAACCGGTGCCTGTTACTCTGAAACGTTTTTTGGCAGCGGATTTTGTTTTCATTTTTGGCATTGTAATATACTTTTTTTTAAAATGAGTGTCTATCTTTATTTCTTAGGAGCAATCATCATGAGCATTCTCTTACCTTCCAACTTAGGCATTGACTCTACTTTGCCGTAGTCTGCCAAAGCTTGAGCGAACTTCAACAAAATGATTTCACCTTGGTCTTTATAAGCGATTGAACGTCCATGGAAGAACACGTCAACCTTAACCTTTGCGCCGTCTTCCAAGAATCTCTTGGCATGATTCAACTTAAACTCGAAGTCATGGTCGTCTGTTTGTGGTCCCAAACGGATTTCCTTAATAACGACTTTTGTTGTCTTAGCCTTGATTTCCTTTTGTTTCTTCTTCTGGTCGAAAAGGAATTTCTTATAATCCATCAACTTACAGACAGGAGGATTCGCATTAGGTGAAATCTCAACCAAGTCAAGTCCCATCTCGTCAGCAATTCTCAAAGCGTCTTTGATTGAGTGAATCTCATTGTCAACGCCTTCTCCCACAACTCTCACCATTGGTGATGTTATTCTCTCATTGATACGATGCGGATCTTCGTTTCTCTGTCCTCTCTGAGGACCTCTTCCGTTGTTAACAGGTAGTGCTATAATTTGTGTCTCCTATATTAATTAATACAATCTTTATATTTATCCTATGTTTTGTTCGTCTTTAACTTGTTTCTCAATCATTGCGATGAACTCATCAACAGACATTGAACCGAGGTCGCCTTGACCGTGTCTTCTTACTGATACTGCTGTCTCGTTCATTTCTTTTTCACCAACGATGAGCATATAAGGTACTTTCTTCATTTCAGCGTCACGAATCTTACGTCCGATCTTTTCGCTTCTCATGTCAATCAAAGTACGGATTTCGTTTCTCTTCAACATTTCGTTGAGTTTCTCTGCATATTCGTGATATTTTTCACTTACAGGCAAAATCATTACTTGATCTGGTGTAAGCCACAATGGGAAGTCGCCAGCGCAGTGTTCTAACAATACTGCTACGAAACGTTCCATTGAACCGAATGGTGCTCTGTGAACCATGACAGGACGATGTTTCTCGTTGTCTGAACCTATATAGCTGAGGTCAAAACGTTCTGGCAAGTTATAGTCGACTTGGATTGTACCGAGCTGCCATCTTCTTCCGAGAGCGTCTTTTACCATGAAGTCTAACTTAGGACCATAGAACGCTGCTTCGCCGTATTCAACGACTGCCTGGAGTCCTTTTTCCTTGCATGCTTCAACGATAGCTGATTCTGCTCTTTCCCAGTTTTCGTCTGTACCTACATATTTTTCTGTGTTGCTTGGGTCGCGTAAAGAAATCTGTGCTTCGAAGTTTTCAAACTTCAATGCCTTGAAGATGATTTCGATGATTTCCATAACGCGGATAAATTCTTCCTTAACTTGGTCAGGACGGCAGAAGATATGAGCGTCATCCTGTGTAAATGAACGAACGCGTGTCAAACCGTGGAGCTCGCCACTTTGTTCGTAACGATATACTGTACCAAATTCTGCAAGACGTAATGGAAGGTCTTTGTATGAACGTGGCTGCCATTTGTAAATCATACAGTGATGAGGGCAGTTCATAGGTTTCAACAAATAGACCTCACCTTCTTCAGGTGTTGTGATTGGCTGGAAGCTGTCGTGACCATAATGATCCCAGTGACCTGATGTCTCATAAAGTTGTTTGTTACCAATATGAGGGGTCATGACTTGTTCATAACCATATTGTTTTTGAATCTTTGTCAAGAATTCTTGTAAACGAAGACGCAATGCTGTACCTTTTGGCAACCACATTGGAAGACCTTTACCTACCATTTCTGTGAACATGAAGAGTTCAAGTTCTTTACCGAGTTTACGGTGGTCGCGTTTCTTAGCTTCTTCTAAGAGAACGAGATATTCTTCTAACTCTTTCTTCTTCAAGAATGTGATACCGTAGATACGAGTGAGCTGTTTGCGTTTCTCGTCGCCGCGCCAGTAAGCGCCAGCTATAGATAATAATTTGATAGCTTTGATGCAGCTTGTGTCTGGGATGTGTGGTCCGCGGCACAAGTCTGTGAAAGTACCGGTTTTATAATAGGTGATGGTTCCGTCTTCTAATTCGCTGATAAGCTCTTGTTTGTATTCGTCTCCTTTTTCTGTAAAGTGAGCCATAGCTTCTGCCTTAGAGACATCGACGCGTTCAAAAGCTTGTTTTTGTGATGCGAGTTCCATCATGCGTTTCTCGATTTTGGCGAGGTCTTCTTCTGTGATGACATTTGTGCCGAAATCGACGTCATAATAGAAACCGTTTTCTATGCTTGGTCCGATACCGAACTTCACGCCGGTATAAAGCTGTTCGATAGCTTCAGCCATCAAGTGAGCTGATGAGTGCCATACGGTGGCTTTTCCTTCTGGGTCGTTCCATGTGAAGAGTTGAATCTCTGCATCTTCATTAACTGGACGCATAGCATCCCACATTACGCCATTCACTTTGGCTGACAACACATTACGAGCCAAGCCTTCGCTTATGCTCTTTGCAATATCGAGAGGTGTTACACCTGCTTCATATTGTCTGACTGACTTATCAGGAAATGTTATATTTATCATCTTTTTATACCTTCTAAAAAACGAGTGCAAAGATAATAATTTTTTCAATGCATAATGCATAATTCATAATGCTTAATTATTTTTTTTGCTTGCTAAATGTGGTTTTAACTATTGATGTTAATAATTTAATAATTTCCCTACAATCATGCAATATCTTTTCAGATTCTAATTGTGACAAATAACCGGATTCAATCAGTATCTCAATCCAATATTCAGTCTCACTTGCTTCTTTAAGAGCAATATTCATCTTAGTTCCAAAATCAGCAAAACTCTGTCCTCGTATCGCTTCTTTTACATTAGCCCCAACAGAAGTTCCACTTCTAAGTAATTGTTTTGAAATAACATACTCCGATTTTTCCTTGCATAGATATTGATACAATCTAATACAATTAACAGCAAAACACTTGCTTTTAACAAGTATAACATTATCAGTTTTCATAATTTTAGTTTTATCAGTTTCAATATATACAACTCCAAGAGCCCTATTTTATTTCACACCAACAAAAAATTATGAATTATGAATTATGAATTATGAATTGCCTAAGCTTCCCATCATCGCTGCGCCACCAAAATTCAATTCTTTTAGATATGGTATTTTATCAAAGGTAACGCCGCCTAAAGCAACTACTTTCTCATCGATGATTCCTTCTTCCGAGGCTTTCCTCAACACTTCTTCATCAAAAGCGGATTTATATCCAACCTTAGAAATGCTGTCGAAAATAGGACTTAAAAACACATAATCGAAGTCGTTCTTATACATCTTCACTTCTTCCAAAGAATGACAAGAACGTGTCTTAAATCCTTGATAGTCTTTCGGCAATGTGGTGACATTCTTATTTATATGAATACCTTTCAAAGAAAATTCTTCATACAAAATATGATAGTTATGAACGACGATTTTCTTTCGTTCTTCTTCCGTGAGCTTTTCTAAAAGAGCACGACAATAATTTATGTCAGCCTCTGGTTTTCGCAGATGAACAATGTCGAAGCCGCTTTCAAACAATCTCCTGATGAAAGCAGCCTCGTCATTTTCACAATACGGTTTCGTTATTGCAATAAGTTTCATTGCTTGCAGCATTTTCATTTTTAGACGCATCAACGACATATTATTTATTTTTAATTGTGTCGTTTGATACGTCTCTACCTCATTTTCAATTTTCAATTTTCAATTTTCAACTTTCAATTTCTCAATAATGAGGTCTGCTACTTTCTTTCCCGACATCAGCATTCCGCCGAAGATAGGTCCCATTCGTGGTGTTCCGCTTACTGCTGATGCTGCCATGCCACATACATAAAGTCCTGGGTAAATCTCCTTGGTTCCGTTCACTACTTCTTCTTCGCCAGCAACGACATCTAAAGAGCGTTCGCCAATCACATCGCCAGTGTCTGTCGCAAGACGAATTCCGTTCTTACGAGCTACCGTCTTACACATCTCACTGTCGTGTCCTGTTCCATCTATGACGCACTTCGCCATGATGTTAAGTGGGTCGACATGCATTCCTTCTCGCAACACTGGTGTCCAGTTGACGACAACGCCACTCACGACATTATTTTTAAACACCACGTCTTCAACGGAATAGCAGTTGAAGATTGTTGCGCCAGCATGTACCGCCTTGTACAAAAGCGCTGATGTGCTTTCAACAGAATCCATGACGTACAAGTTGTCGTCATATTTTTCATAATTGATGTCGAAATCTTTTATAATATGTAAGGCTTCTTCCTGCACCACGATTTGGTTGAACATCATCGCGCCGCCCCACATTCCGCCGCCAGGAGATAACTTCCTGTCAAACTGAGCGACTTTCAAGCCTGCTTTGGCGAGATAATAAGCTGCTACAATGCCTGAAGGTCCGCCACCGACGATAGCGACATCTAAATCTAAATTTCTTTCTAACTTGCTAAAATAGGTACTGATAATTCCCTGTGATACTTTTTGTTCTATCATAATTTTTATTTTTTAAAGGTTATTTTTCTTCACATAAAGTCTGGCTTATCTTCATAGCACAGAAGTTCGGTCCGCACATGGTGCAGTATTTTCCGCCCACATGATTTGCCGTCTTATAATATTCCAAAGCTTTTTCTGGGTCGAGGCTAAGATTGAACTGGTCTTTCCATCTGAACTCATAACGAGCCTTGCTCAACGCGTTATCGCGCACCATCGCTCCTGGATGTTGCTTTGCCAAGTCTGCCGCATGGGCTGCCAACTTAAACGCTATCACGCCATCGCGCACGTCGTCTTTATTTGGCAACGCGAGATGTTCTTTCGGTGTCACATAACACAGCATCGCAGTTCCGAGCCATCCGATTTGCGCTGCTCCTATAGCAGAAGTGATGTGGTCGTAGCCCGGAGCGATATCAGTCACGAGTGGTCCCAAAGTGTAGAATGGCGCATTGTGACATTTCTCTATCTGACGTTCCATATTCTCCTGAATCTTATGCATAGGCACATGTCCCGGACCTTCAATGAACACCTGAACGTTCTTCGCCCACGCTCTCTCAACAAGCTCGCCCATAGTGTCTAACTCTGCAAACTGAGCCTTGTCGTTAGCATCGTAAATACTACCTGGACGCAATCCGTCACCGAGAGAAAGCGCGACATCATATCTCGCAACAATATCACATATATCGTCGAAATGTTCATAGAGGAAACTTTCTTTCTGATGTATCTGACACCACTTTGAAATGATGCTTCCGCCACGGCTCACCATGCCTGTGAGACGGTCAGCGGCATACATGACATTCTTCAGACGTATCCCACAGTGAATGGTGAAATAGTCGACACCTTGTTCACATTGTTCTATCAAGACATCGCGGTACAACTCCCATGTCAGGTCCTTGACCTTGCCTTTCACCTTCTCCATCGCCTGATACATCGGCACTGTTCCTACCGGCACTGGACAGTTACGCAGAATCCATTCTCTCGTCTCGTGAATATTGTTGCCTGTCGACAAATCCATGATGGTGTCGCCGCCCCATTTACAGCTCCAGACAGCCTTCTCCACCTCTTCCTCAATGCTTGATGTAGTGGCAGAATTGCCTATGTTAGTGTTTATCTTCACCAAGAAATTACGACCTATAATCATAGGCTCCGACTCTGGGTGATTGACGTTAGCTGGAATGACGGCACGACCTTCAGCGACTTCCTTACGCACGAACTCTGGAGTGATATGACTCTCGATGCCTAAGTCCTTGCAATTCATGTTTTCCCTGATAGCAACATATTCCATCTCTGGCGTGATTATACCTTTCTTGGCATAATACATCTGTCCGATATTGTCGGCATCTTTTTCCGCTCTTGCCTTAATCCACGACTCTCTCATGCGAGGCAAACCTTTCTCCAAGTCGATGCTCACATTCTCATCGCTATAAGGACCTGAAGTGTCATAGATATAAACTGAAGGATTAGGTGTCTCCACCCTCTCACCGTTATTGACAGTGACAGTAGGCATCTGTTTCACAAGACGCATGCCCACTCTGACATCAGGATATATGCCGCCTTGCATATACACCTTCTCAGAACCCGGATACGATATTTTAATGTTTGAGTTCATATTTATTTATTTTGAAATGATTTACAAATTTCCACTATTGACCTCATCTCCTCGACAGGATTCTCAGCCTTTAAAACACTGCCGCTCAACGCTATGCCATCGGCACCTGTCTTTAAGATGTCAGAAATATCATCTTTAGTAATGCCTCCAATTGCCACAAGCGGGATGTTGATATTATTTCTCTTCATATTGCTGATGATATTTTCATAACCATCGAGACCTAATATCGGAGCGAGATTTTTCTTCGTCGAAGTAAAACGAAACGGTCCGCAACCGAAGTAGTTGACTATTGGCTGTTGGCTGATGGTCACTGAGCTTGTCGAAGTGCCGATTTGCGTGTTACGCATTATTTTCAATATATCTTCAAAACAATTTACCGTTCCTCCGATAATGAAGTCGTCGCCAAGTATTTCACGAGCTTCTATTATCGGCATATCGTTTTTTCCAAGATGCACGCCATCGGCTTTTATCTTCTTGACGAGATGAACATTATCGTCGATGATGAATGTCGCGCCGTAATCTTTACACATCTTCTGAACGATGAGAGCTGTCTCTTCCATCAGACTTTCGTCGGTATCTTTCATTCTTAATTGTATCCAACGGCATCCGCCTTCGAGAGCGATGCGAGCCGAATCGACATAGGAATATCTATCTGTGCAATGCGTGATAAATTGCAGTCTGTAATTATTCATTTTTAAATAAAGGTTTAGGATTAAAGAAATGATTTACCGGTCCGAAGCCGTGACCTATTTTAACATCAGCGCCGGCACGAATAGCCTCTGTGATATAATGTTTCGCTTCTCTCACAGCGTCTTCCAAAGAATAATCCAATGCTAAAAATGCCGCTATCGCCGACGACAAAGTACAGCCCGTTCCATGAACGTTTTTGGTTGAGATGCTTTCAGAAACAAGCTTTGAGTTGTGAGCTATGAGCTGTGAGCTGACTTCATGAGTTCTACAGAATAAAATATCGGTTTTCACTTCGCCGTCTTCGTGACCGCCTTTAAGCAGCACTGCTTTCGCACCGAGACTCAAAAGATAATTTGCGGCTTTTTCTTTTTCTTCAAAAGATGAAAGCGACATATTGGTAAGCGTTTCCATCTCTGGTATGTTTGGCGTGACGAGTTCACTGATAGGAAGAAGTTTTTCTTTTATGACTTCCTGCGCTTCCACCGACAAAAGACGATGACCACTTGTCGAGACGATGACGGGGTCTAAGACAATCTTTGGTTTATATTCTGACAAGACTTCCGCTACAGCCTTGACAATCTCGGCATTAGACAACATTCCGATTTTCACCACCGAAGGATGTAAGTCGTCCATAACGGCGATGATTTGTTCGCGCACCATCTGAGGTGGAAGAGCCATCTGCGAGACGACACCGAGAGTATTCTGCGCAGTGATGGCAGTGATGGCAGTAGCGCCATAAACGCCGAGGGCGGAGAATGTCTTTAAATCAGCCTGAATTCCAGCGCCGCCCGAGGAGTCGGACCCTGCGATGGATAAAACGATGGGATAAGATTTGTTTCGATTCATACCACTATTTTTTAACTTTAACTGCTCAAAATAGTGGTACGCATGTACCTGAAAAGGACTCCAAACTTCCAGCGTCAGCATTATCTGTACTGGTGCAATGTGTATAATCTCAGCTACGGCATCCGTGAGGACCACCGTGGCACCACCATTCGAGTTGCGTGCAAAGATAGCACTTTTTTAATTCATAATGCAGAATTCATAATTCATAATTATTTTTTTTTGCAACAAGCCATAGAATCCCCAAAATACAGAGACGCATCAACGACATATTGTTTATTTTCATCGGTGTCGTCGACACGTCTCTAGCACAACTCCTAACTCCTAATTAATCCTCACTTTCTTCAAATTAAGCATATTAGTAGGATTGCTTCCAAGTCCTTCGACATTTTTATTAACGAATCTTAACACTTCGTCATAAAATAAAATCACGACTGGCGCTTCTGTCATCATGAGGCTGTCCATCTCATGATATATCTTCGCTCTTTCTTCAAGATTATTGCATGTCAATGACTTCTGATAAAGTTCATCGAATTTTGCATTGGAATAATGTGTGTAGTTCGGTCCTTGCGGAGTGAAGTTATTCGTCGTGAACAAAGAGAGGTAGTTCTCCGCATCGGGATAATCGGCAACCCATGAAGAACGGAAGAAAGGAAGATTTCCATTGGCTCTCTTTTCCCTCAACGCTGCCGGCATCATCTCCTCTACCCTACAGTTCAATCCTATCTCCGTCAAAGCCGACTGCACAAACTTCGCAATGTCGATATAATCCTGCGTGGTATAAAGCTTCAACTCATAACCAATCAAACCGTTGTCATTCAACAACTGCTCAGCTTTTTTAGGGTTGTATGGGTAACCTATTGTTGAAGTTGCTGAGTTGCTGAGTTGCTGAGTTACTGAGTCAACCATAATCTTGGCGTCTTGGCGTCTCGGTGTCTTGGCGTCTTTATATCCTGGCAATCCTGCTGGGATGATTCCGTTATTTCCTGGCGTTCCTATGCCGTTGCGCAGATATCGCAGCATCTTCTCCCTATCGATGGAATAACTGACTGCTTGTCGTAATGCAAGACTTCTTTCTTTTCCCAAAGTATCATCATCGCCGAGGAAGAAAGCGAGGTATTCTGTGTTGAGATATGGTTCTCTTATCAGATATATTTCGTCTTCATATTCAGAACGCAAATGTCCGTCTCGCGTCAAAAGTTCGTCCTTATATCTGGCGTCTATTCCCGACATGAAGTGAAACTTTCCTTTTATGAACTCCATGAAAGCCACCTGCTTGTCGATGATGAAACTTATTGAAATCGCATCGAGGTATGGCAATCTTGAAGTCACCGAGTCACCGAGACACTGAGTCACCGAGTCACCGAGATTTCTTGATGTCTTGGTGTCTTGGTGTCTTGGCGTCTTTTCTAAGTCTCCGAGTCCCCGAGTCTCCGAGTCTCCGAGATTACTTGGTGTCTTGGCGTCTTGGCGTCTTGGCGTCTTTTCTAAGTCTCCAAGTCCCCGAGTCCCCGAGTCTCCGAGATTACTTGGTGTCTTGGTGTCTTGGTGTCTTGGTGTCTTTTCAAATTCAAAATAATTCGGATTCTTCCTAAACACGAGCTTCACTCCTTCTTTCCAGTATTGATATTTGAAAGGTCCGGTTCCGACTGGATGTCGTCCGAATTCCGTTCCGTAATATTCTACGGCTTCATAAGGAACAACGGAAGCATACGACATCGACAATATTCCTAAAAACGCTGGGAACGGCTGTGACAATTCTATTTCTAAAATAGTGTCGTTGATTGCATTGAAGGCGTACACATTAGAAAAAATCCAGCTGCCGGATGAATTCAGTTTTCTGTCTAAAACACGATTGAAAGAATAAACGAAATCGTGAGCGGTGACTCTACGAGTTGCTGAGTTGCTGAGTTGCTGAGTTGCTGAGATATTTTGCACAATGGCTGTTGTCCGTTGTCTGTTGTCTGTTGTCTTTTCAAAACATTCATCCTCATGAAACCAAACGTCATCTCTCAAGACAAAGGTGTATGTCATTCCATCCTCGCTGATGTTCCATGACTTTGCAATTGCTGGCACGACGTTCATCTCATCGTCGAAGGCAACGAGTCCGTTGAAGATTTGGTTACACGCCCAGATATGAGGAAGGTCTTTGGCATAAATCGGGTCTAATGTCAAGATGCCTGCCGATTCGTTGTATTTAAAGATTTTAAGATTTTCGTCAGAGGAATTGTTTTTTACACACGAAGAAAATAACAATAGGAATAGTATCAAAGCTATGAGCTGTGAGCCATGAGCCGTGAGCATATTTGTAATTGATTTAATTTTACTTAATCTTATCATACTTCACTTGTTGTCTTGTAGTCACGTTGTCTTATAGTCTTTATTTCTACAAAAGTAGGAAAAAGTTGAAAAGTTAAAATTGAAAGTTGAAAATTATTTTTTACTAAGGCTTTTGGGTATTGGCCATTGAACCTTATGCAGCGAGCAATGAGCCCTGAAAGGGCGTGACAAATATAGGATAAGGCACGCCTTATTAGTTAGGAATTAGGAGTTAGGAGTTTTTTGAATTGAAAGTTGAAAACTGAAAACTGAAAGTTAATTTTCAATTTTCCACTTTCAGTTTTCAACTCCGACTGCGTTAGGGATTGGAGCGGCATCCTTTTGGAGCGAAGCGGAAAAAGATATAGCGGAAAGCCCGACGCGAAGCGGAACGCCCCAAAAAAGGACTAAAGACAAAAGACTAATGACTAAAGTCTTTTAATGCGTAATTATAAGTTTATAGTTTAAGGTTAAAAATGCAGTGTATATAAGCAATGTGGGAGATGTTAAAATAATGTTGAAAATATTTTCACCGACATGACTCATATCATAGATATTTTTTCATAATTTTGTTTCCCGAATTAAGGTTTTCAACGTGATATAATTCACTAGGAATGAAAAGGGAACTTCGGTGCAAGTCCGAGACTATACCCGTAGCTGTGAGTTTCTCAAACACTCCGCGCATTCATGATGGTCACTGCCGATTAAGCGGGAAGGCCGCGCGGACGAAACAAGTCAGAAGACCTGCCTTTATTTATTTTTGATGCTTTCGGGAAGTAGAGTGTCAAGATAGAATCTGTGACGACAACAGAATTTCATCTGCATCATTCCCACGAGCACCGTAAAAGCAATAAATTATGACATTATGATACACACTGTAGTTAAAAGAGACGGCCGTATTGTCGGTTTCAACAGAGAAAAGATCGCCGCTGCAATCCGTAAAGCGATGCTTACAACAGATGCTGGCGAAGATGATGTCCTTATCTATAAAATCGTTGACCGTATAGAATTCCGTGGCAAGGAACAGTCTTCTGTTGAAGAAATACAAGACCTTGTGGAAATGGAACTTATGGCGTCACCTCGCAAGGAAGTCGCCAAGAGTTATATCGCATATCGTAACAAGCGAAGCATTGCCCGTAAAGCAAAGACCCGTGAGATGTTCTTGGAAATCGTTGAGGCTAAATCCAACGATGTGACACGAGAAAACGCTAACATGAACGCTGACACTCCTGCAGGCATGATGATGAAATTCGCGTCAGAAACTACAAAGCCTTTCGTAGATGACTATCTTCTCGCTGAAGACACTTTAGCTGCAGTGAACGGCAACTACTTACATATCCACGACAAGGATTATTATCCTACAAAGTCGCTCACTTGCATCCAGCATCCGTTAGACAAAATACTTGAAAACGGTTTTGAAGCAGGACATGGCGAGAGCCGTCCGACAAAACGCATCGAGACTGCTTCTTTTATGGCGTGTATCTCAATGGAGACTGTGCAAAATGAGATGCACGGCGGTCAGGCGATACCAGCCTTCGACTTTTACCTCGCGCCTTACGTACGACTTAGCTTTATCGAAGAAGTGAAGACAATAGAAGAACTTACAGGCTTCGACTTGAAACATTTATATGACATCGAAATCGAGGACTATCTGCACCAAGACCTTGTCCTTCTACAAGGCGACGAGCGTTTAAAGCAGCACGCCATAAACCGCACCGTAAACAGGGTACATCAGTCGATGGAAGCGTTCATTCACAATATGAACACCATACATTCACGTGGCGGAAACCAAGTCGTCTTTTCATCTATCAACTACGGAACAGACACTTCTGCCGAAGGCCGCTGCATCATCAGAGAATTACTTCAATCTACCTACGAAGGCGTTGGCAAAGGTTCTACCGCCATCTTCCCTATTCAGATTTGGAAAAAGAAACGTGGCGTGAGTTACCTCCCAGAAGACAAGAACTACGACCTTTACCAGTTCGCATGTAAAGTCGCAGCACGACGCTTCTTCCCTAACTTCGTCAACCTCGACGCGACATTTAACCAACACGAGAAATGGAATGAAAACGACCCTAAACGCTACCAATACGAAGTGGCTACTATGGGTTGCAGGACTCGCGTCTTTGAAAACCGCTTCGGCGAAAAGACATCTATCGCAAGAGGCAACCTGTCATTCTCAACAATTAACATCGTACGTCTTGCAATAGAATGC
>JBGVQR010000058.1:0-10603 GCA_045127605.1 Candidatus Limimorpha sp.
ATGCGAAAATAACGAATGGTTTGTTTGCCAGGATCATTGGCAAAATTAGTGCACTTACCATTCTGCAATACGTAAACTTCATTAACGACAAGCCCATTGGCAGAATTAAGTATGCACTAAATTAATTCCGCCAACAGGTAGCCTTTAGTAATTTTATAGTGTAAAGTAACTTTACCTCTAATTATGCATTATGAATTATGCATTAAAAAAAACTTTAGCCTTTATCCCATAGCCTTTAGTCTTTTTATTATATTTGCAAAAATTAAAATGGAACTTTAAATTTGTCCGATATATGAATAACCATTTGATAAATAGAGAATTGTTGCCTTCAATTCAGAGTGCTTTTGATTATTTTTCAGTGTTGACTCTTACAGGACCTCGTCAGTCGGGCAAGACTACATTATGCAGAAAACTTTTTGCAGATTTGCCATACTATAACTTTGAGGATATGGCGACATTATCTGCATTTCAACAAGATCCAAAGTCTTTTTTGATGAAACATGATGATGGGATGATTATTGATGAGGCGCAGCGTTTCCCTGAGATATTTTCTTATTTGCAAGTGTTGGTTGATGAACAAAATTTTAACGAAGGAAAAAGAAGAAGATACATCGTTACAGGAAGTGCGAATTTTTCTTTGATGCAAAAGGCTACTCAATCTATGGCTGGAAGAACGGCTGTTTTGACATTGTTGCCATTATCAACGCAAGAGATAAATTCTGAATTTCCTGATGTTGATACGGACACTCGAATTCTGAGAGGTGGTTATCCAGCAATATGGAATATGGATGAAAAAGGACGTAATCTGATGTTTAGCAACTACTATACTACTTACGTTGAACGTGACTTGCGTAGTCTAATCAATATTAAAGACCTTACTCAGTTTAATACATTCATAAGATTATGTGCCGGACGTATCGGCTCTGAATGTAATGCTTCGGCATTGTCGGTGGAAGTTGGTGTCAGTGTTCCTACTATACAGTCGTGGCTTAGTATTTTAGAAGCTTCTTATATTATTTATCGTCTGCATCCTTTTCATGCTAATATAGGTAAACGCTTGACAAAAACTCCAAAGCTTTATTTTTATGATACAGGTTTGGCTGCATGGCTGATGGGCATTCGTTCGGAAGAACAGTTGTCGTTACATCCTCAACGAGGTAATTTGTTTGAAAATATGATTATTAATGATTTTCAAAAATATTTTTACAATAAATCTGAACGAGCTGACCTGTTTTTCTATAGAGATAAAGGACAACGAGAAGTTGATTTGTTGCAAGTGAATCCAGACGGAAGAATAAATGCATACGAGATAAAATCATCAAAGACATATAGACCTGATTTTTTTGAAGGTATGCATTATTTGCAAAACTTATTAAAAGAACGCATTGCTTCAACAACACTTTTATATGATGGAAATCAAGATTTCATTCAACAATATGATTCCTTCTGTAATTATAGAAATTTACAAAACGTAATAAAAGAGTTTATAGTTTAAAGTAACTCAACCATCCAATTATGCATTATGCATTATGAATTATGAATTAAAAAAAACTTTATCCTTTAGCCCTTGACCTTTAGTCTTTTTATTATCTTTGCAAGTTCTAAAGATTTTATTCATAAAAAACAAGATATAAATGGAAATCAGCAGTAAATACAGCCCACAGGATACCGAAGGTAAATGGTATCAGCATTGGTTAGATAAGAATTATTTTCATTCTACACCAGACGAACGCGAACCTTATACTATCGTCATCCCTCCACCAAATGTGACTGGCGTGCTTCACATGGGTCACATGTTGAACAACACAATACAAGACGTTCTCATCCGCCGCGCTCGTATGCAAGGCAAAAACGCTTGCTGGGTTCCTGGCACCGACCACGCTTCTATCGCTACTGAAGCTAAAGTTGTTAACAAACTCGCTCAACAAGGCATCAAGAAAACAGACCTCACTCGCGAAGAGTTCCTCAAACATGCTTGGGACTGGACTCACGAACATGGCGGTATCATCTTGAAACAGCTCCGTCGCCTCGGCGCTTCATGCGACTGGGAACGCACTTCATTCACAATGGACGAAACACGCAGCAAGAGCGTCATCCACGTCTTCTGCGACTTATATAATAAAGGTCTCATCTACCGCGGCGTCCGTATGGTCAACTGGGACCCTGCAGCTCTCACAGCTCTCAGCGATGAAGAAGTCGTCTACAAAGAAGAACATAGCAAACTCTTCTACCTTCGTTATAAAGTAGAAGGCGAAGATACTTACGCTATCGTAGCAACAACACGTCCTGAGACTATCATGGGTGACACCGCTATGTGTATCAATCCTAACGACCCTAAGAACGCTCATCTTAAAGGCAAGAAAGTCATCGTTCCTCTCGTAGGCCGCGCTATCCCTGTCATCGAAGACGAATACGTCGACATAGAATTCGGTACTGGCTGTCTTAAAGTGACACCTGCTCACGATGTGAACGACTATATGCTCGGCGAGAAATATAATCTCCAAAGCATCAACATCTTCAACGACGACGCTACTATCAGCGAAGCTGCTGGCATGTACGTCGGCATGGACCGCGACGCTGTCCGTAAGCAAATCGTGAAAGACCTCGACGCTGCTGGTCTCCTCGAAAAAGTTGAAGACTATAATAATAAGGTGGGTTACTCAGAACGTACTCACGTCGCTATAGAACCAAAACTCTCAATGCAATGGTTCCTCAAGATGGAACATCTCGCTGAGATAGCTCTCAAACCTGTTCTCGATGGCGACATCCAGTTCTATCCTTCAAAATATGTAAACCTCTACCGTCACTGGTTGGAAAACATCAAAGACTGGTGTATCAGCCGTCAGCTCTGGTGGGGTCATCAAATTCCTGCTTACTACCTCCCAGAAGGTGGCTATGTAGTTGCTGAGACAGCAGAAGAAGCTCTTAAACTCGCTAAAGAAAAAGCCGGCGACCATATCACAATGGACGACCTCCGTCAAGAAAGCGACTGCCTCGACACATGGTTCTCATCATGGTTGTGGCCTCTCTCATTATTCGACGGTATCTTGAATCCAGACAACGAAGAGTTCAAATATTATTATCCAACAAACGACCTCATCACTGGTCCGGATATCATCTTCTTCTGGGTCGCTCGTATGATTATGGCTGGCGAAGAATATCAAAAAGAAGTTCCTTTCAAGAAAGTATATTTCACAGGTATCGTCCGCGACAAACTCGGCCGTAAGATGTCTAAGTCATTGGGTAACTCTCCAGACCCAATCGAACTCATCGACAAATACGGTGCCGACGGCGTGAGAGTAGGTATGATGCTCACAGCACCTGCAGGCAACGACCTTCCTTTCGACGAGGCATTGTGCGAACAAGGACGTAACTTCTGTAATAAAATGTGGAACGCTCTCCGTCTCGTAAAAGGCTGGAAAGTGGACGAAAACATCGCTCAACCAGAGACAGCTAAGATGGCGATGAGATGGTTCGAAGAACGTTTCCAACAAGTGCTCCAAGAAACAAACGACAACCTTGACAAATATCGTCTCTCTGACGCTTTGATGGGAATCTACAAACTTGTATGGGACGACTTCTGCTCATGGTATCTCGAAATGGTGAAAGCTCCGATGAATCAGCCAATCGACGCTGTGACATACAACGCAACAGTCACATTCTTCGAAAACTTGATGAAGATATTGCATCCATTCATGCCATTCATCACAGAAGACATCTGGCATCTCTTGAGAGAACGTCAAGATGGCGACGACCTCATCATCGCTCAACAACCAGCACAAAAAGTCGTTGACAATGACATCTTAAATCAATTCATATTTACACAAGACGTTATCAACAACATCCGTAAGATTCGTGCTGAGAAAAACATCTCAATGAAAGAAGCTATCGAACTTATCGTTGTTGACAAAGACGGCAGCGTAAACAAAGACTTTGATTCTGTCATCGCTAAGTTATGTAACTTGAGCAATATCAATTATGTGACAGAAAACCCACAAGACGCATTCGGATTCTTGGTAAGAGCGACAGAATATTTCATTCCTGTGACCGACAATATCGACACAGAAGCAGAAATCAAGAAGTTGGAAGAAGAATTGGCATACGCACAAGGATTCTTGAAATCTGTTGAAGCAAAATTGTCGAACGAAAAATTCGTCAATGGCGCACCAGCAGCAGTCGTCGATAAAGAAAGAAAGAAAAAGTCAGACGCTGAAGCTAAGATTAAAGTTCTTGAACAGCAGATTGCGACCTTGAAGAAATAAGACTCCAAGACACTAAGTCACCAAGACACCAAGTAGAGACGTGTCAATTATGAAGTGACCCCAAAAGTTTTTTGTCCAAACTTTTGGGGTCACTTCATTGATGCGTCTTTCTTTTTGGTCAATGGTCAATAGTAAAAAAATACAATACAATACAATACAATACAATATCTTCCGTTATCAGCATGATAATTATTTGTTAAATTCATTAAACATTAAAATCATGAAAAGATATTTATTGTTGTTGGTGTTGGCGGTAGTGCCTGCATTAGCTATGGCGCAGTCTGAAAAAACTAACAAAGGCGCACATTATTTGGAAGTCAAGACTGGACTTTCTATCAGTGATGCTACCTCATTTTCTTCAGAGGAAAATAATGTAAAAGGAATGAGCTTCGATATGAGGTATGCTTATGGTTTGATAAACAACTTGGATGTTGTAGCAGCATTTACGACATATAATGGTTATCAAGATATTGATCCTTTTGTAGATCCGATGTATTATAGCAATGCTTTGCAAATAGGCGTGAGAGGAAAAGTCAAATGCTTCGATTTTATGAATCTTAAACTTTCGCTTACGGGAGGTTTAGTAAATCATGCGCAGACAAAATACAGCTATAGCTGTGCTGGTAATTATGTTCCTTATACGAATATGTATCTGGCGGCCTGTCTTGGTGGAATGTTTGAAGTTGATTTTGATATAAGTGAAAGAGTGTCACTTGGTTTGTTTTACGGAAAAACATCATCTATCGTCAATGCAAAATTCGGTTATACATTTGATAACACGGGACTTTCTTTGTCGGTGAGATTATAAGACTCCAAGACACTAAGTCACCAAGACACCAAGTAGAGACGTATCAATTACACCGATGAAATGAACAAGGTGTAATTGATGCGTCTTTCTTTTTTTTAAGACAACAGTCAACAGTCAACAGTCAACGGATAACGGTTAATACAAAAAAAGTTCAAGGTTCAGAGTTCTTGGTTCAAAGTTTTTTCTTATCTTTGCCCAATTTATATAGTTTATAATTTTCAAAAAAATAATAATTATGTCAGATTCAGTAAAATTTATCGAAGGCGGTCTCACTTACGATGACGTTTTGTTAGTTCCTGCATACAGCAATATCATCCCAAGAGATACCAATTTAAGTACCAATTTCTCTCGTAACATTCAGATTAACATACCTATCGTAACAGCTGGTATGGATACAGTTACAGAAGCTGCTATGGCAATAGCAATAGCACAAGAAGGCGGTATCGGTGTTCTTCACAAAAACATGACTATCGAACGTCAAGCAGCAGAGGTTCGCAAAGTTAAACGTGCTGAAAACGGCATGATTATCGACCCTGTGACTATCAGAGAAAACGCTATGGTAGGTGAAGCACTCAGAATGATGAGCGAAAACCACATCGGCGGTATCCCAGTAGTTGATGCTAACAATGTGTTGGTAGGTATCGTTACAAACCGTGACATCCGTTTCGTTCAAGACATGAAACGTCCTATCTACGAAGTCATGACAAAAGAAAATCTCGTTACAGCTCCAGAATTCACAGACTTCGCTACAGCAGCTGAGATTCTTCAAAAACATCGCATCGAGAAGTTGCCAGTTGTCGACAAAGACAATCACCTCATCGGACTTATCACATACAAAGACATCATTAAAATCAAGGCTCGTCCAAATGCAAGCAAGGACTCTCTCGGTCGTTTGCGCGTCGCTGCTTCTGTAGGTATCGCAGCTAACACAATCGAAAGAGCAGAAGCATTGGTAGCAGCAGGCGTCGACGCTATCAACATCGACACAGCTCACGGTCACTCACAAAACGTTATCAACGTTGCTAAGGAATTACGCAGCAGATTTAAAAACATTGATATCGTTGTCGGTAACATCGCTACAGCTGACGCAGCACGCGAACTCGCTAAGACTGGTATCGACGCTATTAAAGTAGGTATCGGACCAGGTTCAATCTGTACAACACGTATCATCGCTGGTATCGGCGTTCCTCAGCTCACAGCAGTTTACAACGTTTCACAAGCTCTCCAAGGCACAGGCATTCCAGTCATCGCTGACGGCGGTATCCGTTTCACAGGCGACATCGTGAAAGCTATCGCAGCAGGTGCATCATCAATCATGGCTGGCTCATTATTCGCTGGCGTCGATGAATCTCCAGGCGACACAATCATTTTCGAAGGAAGAAAATATAAAACATACCGTGGCATGGGTTCTCTCGAAGCTATGCAAAATGGTTCTAAAGACCGTTACTTCCAAGACATGGAAGACGACATCAAGAAACTCGTTCCAGAAGGCATCGTAGGTCGCGTTCCTTACAAAGGCAGCCTCTCAGAAGTCGTTTATCAATTAGTCGGCGGTCTCCGCGCTGGTATGGGCTACACAGGCTCAAAAACAATCAGCGACTTGCAAAAGGCACAATTCATTAAGATTACTGCTTCAGGTATGCGCGAAAGCCATCCACACGATATCACAATCACTGCAGAATCACCAAACTATAGCACAAAAGCATAACTAAATATTGACTCTGGCTATTGACTCTGACTCTGACTACGATAGTTGACTTTAAATATCGAATGGGATATAAACATTCAATAATATTCAAAGTCAACAAGCATTTGAAGTCTGTGTCAGAGTTAAAAGTCAGAGTTAATTATAATATAGTTTCAAAATCCTCGTTATTTTTTCTAAATAATGAAAAGAATATGATAAGAAAACAAACACTCAAGACATGGCTCATCGCATTATGCTTCATTATGATGCCATCACTTTTATCAGCTCAGTCTTACGCTAAAAAGACATTAATCACTATCGGTGACAAAGAAATTTCTGCAAAGGAATTTATGGAAACTTACGAGAAAAACAACGTCAAGACAGATGTCATCGACAAGAAAAACGTTGACGAATATCTCGATTTGTATATTGATTTCAAATTAAAGGTTGCAGAGGCAGAATATCTTAAGATGGATACAGTTCCTTCTTTTGTAAAAGAATTGAAGAACTATCGTGACCAATTGGCAAAGCCATATTTCTCTAATGATGACATCACAGAAGAATTGGTAAAAGAAGCTTATGAGAGAATTCAATACGATATAAATGCTGCGCACATCCTTATCAAATGTGATGCTAAAGCATTGCCAGCTGATACTCTCGCAGCATACAACAAAGCTATGTCAATCCGTGAACGTGTATTGAAAGGAGAAGACTTCGGTGCAGTAGCTGTTGAGATGTCAGATGACCCATCAGCACGTGATATGGCAGAAATCCCAGGCGTGAGAAAAGCTTATGTCGGAAACCGCGGTGAATTAGGTTACTTCACAGCATTCGATATGGTTTATCCTTTCGAGAATGGTGTCTACACAACAGAAGTAGGCGAGGTTTCAATGCCAGTACGTTCAGATTTCGGATACCACATCATTAAAGTCAATAGCAAGACTCCAGCCTTGGGTCTCATCAGAGCAGCACATATCTTCTTGCCAACAATTCCTAACGATCCAAACACAGCAGATTCTATATTAAGTGCTAAGGCTAACAATATCTATAATGAGCTTAAGCAAGATATCAACCAATGGACAGACTTCGTAAGAAGATATTCAGAAGATAAAGGTACAATAGCAAATAATGGCGTACTCAGTCCTTTCAGAGTAAACCAAATAGTGCCAGAATTTATCTCTGCATTGAAGAGCCTTGAGATTGGCGGAGTCTCTGAACCAGTTAAGACAAGCTTCGGATATCATATCATCAGACTCATAGGAACAACACCTCCATCAGATTTCGAGACAGAAAGAGCAAGATTGGAAGAAAAAGTTGAGAGAGATATGCGTGCTAAGATAAGCGAAGATATAGCAATGAAACGCATCATGAAAGACAACGGCTTTAAAGAAAACACTAAAGTCAAAGATGAGTATATCGCTACTATCGACAGTACATTGGCAATGGGAAAATATCAGCCAGCAGAAGATTTAGATACCCAAAAAGTTCTCTTTACACTTGGCGATGAAACATGTGAACTAGGAGAATTCGTTGATTATATACTCGGTCATCAAAGAAGACAAGGATTCCTTTCATCATCAGCATACGCATATGAACTCTATGACTCATTCTTGAAAATAAAAGTGTTCGATTATGAAGATGCTAACTTAGAAGAGAAATATCCAGAATTCAGAACATTGGTACAAGAATATCACGACGGTATATTGTTGTTCTCATTGATGGAAGAACAAGTATGGAACAAAGCTGTTGAAGATACTACAGGCTTGAATGAGTTTTACGAAAGAAACAAAAACAATTATATGTGGAACAATCGCGTCAAAGCTATAGTTGTGACATCTAGCGACAAAGCCAATGTTGAAGAACTCACAGCGATTATCAATGGCGATATCACAATAGATTCTTTACGTACATATTTGAAGGCTAACAATGTCAAGGCTTCTGCACGTGCTTCATTCTATCAAAAAGGCGACAACGTTAATGTCGATGCAATGGAATGGAAAGAAGGCGTCTTGAATACATTCGAATCGACAGTGGATAACACAACACAGTTGATAAAGATTGTTGAAGTACGTCCTGCTGAACCTAAGACATTCAAAGAAGCAAAAGGTTTGATTACTTCAGGATATCAAGCAGAATTGGAAGCTCTTTGGTTACAACAACTCAGAGAGAAATATCCTGTGAATGTAAATCAAAAGATTTTGAAAAAAGTTAAGAAAAACTATTAAAATAATATAAATGCGTTTACTCTGGATCAGTCTTGTTTTTGTATTGTTCTTTTCTTCATGTCAGGGAAAGAAAGCCGAAGAAAAAGCCGAGGTTGTCATCTCTGTATATGGAAAGAAATTATACAAGGCTGATCTGGAGAATATCGTATATGAAGGTATCAGCTATAACGATAGTGTCCTCAGGTCGAAAGTGTATATCGACAAATGGGTACGTAACCAGTTGCTGATACGCCAAGCAGAGAATAATCTCACTCCAGAACAGTTGGATTTCTCAAAGAGATTAGAAGAGTATCGTAACTCTTTGGTGATAAATAAATACGAGACAGAACTCATAAACCAAAACCTCGACACGGAAATTACCGAAGACCAAATTTATGATTATTATAATAGGAACAGCGCAGAGTTCAGACTGAACCGCGACATAGTGCAGATTGCATCCGTTTCTCTTCCAAACGACAGCAAGAAAAAATGGATTTTCACTAAATTGTTCCGCGACTACGACTCCTTAATGATAGATTCCTTAACATCATTGGCAGAAAAACATGCCATAAGTTATGACTTCGACATACAAGAATGGCATAACTTCGAAGATGTTATCGACACCTTTAATTTGAAAGTAAAAGACAATAAGTCTTTCTTGAACGAAAAGAAATTCTTTGTTGTTAATAAAGATGATGTATATACGCTAGTCAAGATTTGTGACTATAAACTTGTCGGTGATGTGTCGCCTTGCGAGATGGAAACAGACAGAATAAAATATATCATCCTTAGCGACAGAAAGAAAGAGTTATTGGAAAATTTATATAACGATTTATATTCAAAAGCTGTACAAGAAAAAGCGTTTGATGTTTTTTAAAGACAACAAGACAACAAGTAAAATAGATATGAGAAGAAATAGTGATAAGATTGCAGCATTATTTGCTATATTATTTTTTGTGATTGTTATGCCATCGAAGGCACAGGAAGCTCAAGTTATTGATAGAGTGGTGGCTGTCGTAGGACAGAATATCATACTTCAATCTGATGTTGAGTCGAGATATATGGAATATAGGTTGCAAGGCGGTATAATGGGTAGCGCAAGCTCAATCCGTAGTGAGATTCTTGAAGATCTTATGTTTCAGAAGCTCATGCTTAATCAAGCTGAGATGGACAGTATCACCGTTACTGATGAACAAGTTAATATTGACGTAGACCGTTGGATAAGTTATCTAGTGTCGCAGTTAGGTTCTCAGGAAAATCTTGAGAAATATTATAAGAAGACAATGCCGGAAATCAGAGAGGAACTGTTCCGCGTGAGGAAAGATAATATGTTGGTTCAACAGGTTCAGCAGGCTGTCTTGGCAAATGTCGAGGTGACACCATCGGAGGTGAAGAAGCTTTACCATAGCATGTCGAAAGATAGTATCCCTATGGTTAATTCTAAATATGAGATAGCACATCTTGTAAAGAAACCAGCTATCACTTTAGACCAGAAACTTGAAGTTAAAGACAGATTATATAAGATGCGTAAGCGTATCCTCAATGGCGAACGTTTTTCGACATTGGCATTGCTTTACTCAGAAGACCCAGGTTCTGCTAAGAAAGGCGGTGAGTTGGGTTTCACCGGAAGAGGCGAGTTCGC
>JBGVQR010000059.1:0-34871 GCA_045127605.1 Candidatus Limimorpha sp.
CTTCGACAGGCTCAGTGACCGAAACTCAAAGTTCAAAGTTCAGCGTTCAAAGTTCAACAAAGCTTCTCTTAACAAACTCATTCAAATCCTTGCCTTTCAATAAGTTCTTTGAAAGACGTGCCAAGTCGTATAACTGATGAATTGTGTTCTTTTGTTCTTCTTCGTTTTTATCTACAAGACATGCAATGACAGGGTTGTTGGCGTTGAGCATGAGGGTGTAGCTGTCAGGCATTCCGCCCCACATCGACATTCCGTTCATCGCGCTCATCTCTTTCATACGACGCATGAATTCGTTTTGAATTACTTCAACAGGAGCGTCAGTTTCGCTTAAGTTGCTGAATTCAACGTTGAATGATGTCATGTCAATGATTTCTTCAAATGCTTTCTTGACAGATTCTTTTTGTTCGTCGTTGAGTTTTGACTCTTTTGATTCTTCTTCTTTCTCAATGAGTTTGTCGATAGAAGCTGAGTCGACGCGAGCAAATTGGCAGTCGCCGTATTTTTGTTCTAAAGTGCTGATGAAATGAGCGTCGAGGATGCCGTCTAATAAAAGAACGTTGTAACCTTTGCTCTTCGCATTTTCTATGTTGCTGTATTGTTCGTCAGCGTTTGTGGCATAGAGATAAACGAGTCTGCCGTCTTTGTTCTTCTGATTTTCTTCGATTTGCTTTTTGTATTCTTCCAAGGTGTAGTATTTTCCTTCGGTGTCTTTCAAAAGCATGAATTTCTCTGCTCTCTCGAAGAACTTAGGGTCTGCTATCATACCATATTCGATGAAGACGCTGATGTCGTCCCATTTCTTTTCGTATTCTGCGCGGTCTTTCTTGAAGAGTTCTTCTAACTTTTCAGCGACTTTCTTAGTGATATAACCTGAAATCTTCTTTACGTTCTGGTCGTTTTGCAAGAATGAACGGCTGACGTTCAATGGAATATCTGGAGAGTCGATGACGCCGTGAAGCATTGTCAAGAACTCTGGCAAGATGCCGTCTACAGAGTCTGTCACGAATACCTCGTTGCAATAGAGTTGAATCTTATTGCGTTGGAACTCATATCTGTTCTTGATTTTTGGGAAATATAAGATACCTGTGAGGTTGAAAGGATAATCGACGTTGAGGTGGATGTGGAACAAAGGTGTCTCGAAGTTCATTGGATATAACACGTGATAGAAGTCGTCGTATTCTTTGTCTTCTATCGATGATGGTGACTTCTTCCAGAGTGGAGCTACGTCGTTGATAATCCAAGGTTTTTCTACTGTTTTTGTCTTTGGCTTGCCTTCTTCGTCAGTCTCGCCTTCGACGATTTCTTCAACGTTCTTTGTTCCGAATTGGATTGGCACAGACAAGAACTTGCAGTATTTATTTAAAAGTTCACGTATTTTGCTTTCTTCGAGGAAGTCAGCGCAGTCGTCGGAGATATAGAGGATGACGTCTGTTCCGCGGTTTCCTTTTGGTATTTCGTTCATTGTGTATTCTGGGCTGCCATCACATTCCCAGATGACACCTTTTTCGTCTTCGGCTTGTCTGAATGACTTGGAGATGAGAGCCACTTTGTTAGAGACCATGAATGATGAGTAGAATCCTAATCCGAAGTGACCGATGATGTTAGCGGCTTCTGCTTCTGTCTGTGTCTTGAATTTCTCAACGAATTCTGTCGCGCCAGAGAAAGCTATTTGGTTTATGTATTTGTCGACTTCAACACTTGTCATGCCGATGCCGTTGTCACGAATTGTCAGTGTTTTCTTTTGTTTGTCGATTTCTACTTTTATGGTGAGGTCGCCGAGCTCGCCTTTGAATTCGCCTGCTGATGCAAGAGTCTTGAGTTTGTTCGTCGCATCGACGGCGTTACTTACGATTTCACGCAAAAATATCTCGTTTTCAGAATATAAGAACTTTTTGATTACTGGGAAAATGTTTTCCGTTTTTACACCTATTGAACCTGTTTGCATATCTGTATTTTTTAATTGTTGTTAATTTTTATGCCTCTCGGATGTCAAACAATATGCCACGAAAATGACACTGACAAAATTTCATTCAGTTAGGAGTGGGAATAAGGCTTTTGAACTAAGAACTAAGAACTTTCAACATTCAATTATGAATTATGAATTATGCATTATGAATTGAATTATGCATTATGAATTGAATTATGGCGTTCCGGCGAAGCCGTCGGGCTTTCCGCTATATCTTTTTCCGCTGAGCTTCAAAAGGATGCCGCTCCAATCCCTAACGCATACTACTGCCTATAAAACCTCAAAACTTCAAAACCTCAAAATCTTAAAATCTTAAAATTTCTGAGATTTTGAGATTCTGAAATTTAAAATAGTACTGTAGGGACGGCAGAAAGTGAACAGATATAGAGAGCGAAGCTCGAAATGCTTGTGAAAAAATTACAATATCTTTCCTTTATGAAGTTGTTCGATAGGGAAAATTAAATCCCAGTCTTTACCCCATACAATATTGCCGTTTTCAATTTTGAAACAGCTAAATAAATTGGGATCAAGATATTTGTTATACTGAGGATGAGGGTGACGACGTATGAAATCTCCAATGTCGACAATCTGAATGGTGTCATCGTTGAAATATAAACGAACTACTAAGTCTCCTGCAATGACGGCATTAAGAATTTGAAGTTTTTTCATAATGAAATTCGTTTTATATTTTCTTACTAATAACGGTACATTTTATAGTTTGTTTCATTACAAAAAATGTCACCCACTTTTTGATTATCTCCTTGTGATATTGACGGATGAATGTCTCTGCGATATTTTTGTCTTTTTCGCTTAACATTTCAACACCTTTTTTCTTTCGAACATTAACATTGATCAATTTTCCGTTTGATATAATTAGATCAAATATGCTCTCTCGGTCTCCATGAATGACATGTACATGTATTGGTTCATGTTCGTTTGAATAAAAATAGAATATGAACCCAAAATATTCGTAAATCTTAGGCATAAAAATTAGTTTTAAAGTTCTTTTGCAAAGATATGAAAAAGATTTTTTATAATAAATAAACTAGCGAGGTTTTTTACTATGTTTGCAAAATGAAAAGTCGAATGACTAAAGGTAAAAGACTAAAGTCGATTGTCCGTTGACATTAAACTAAAAAAACAATGCAAAAATTCATAAATAAATTACAATCATCATTAAAAGAAGGTTCTTTCGTTAAATTGACATTATCAAAGCCGTCAGCAATCAGCCGTCAGCAATCAGCTGATTTGAATAACGTCTATGTGAAACCTATCATCTTGAAGAACGAGAAGATGTTTTCTTTCACATATCGTTACGAGAGAAGAGACGAGACTAAAAACTATGACGCTGAGCAGACTCTTGAGATAATCAATCAATTGGTTCCAAATGTGTTTCTCAATGCTTCATTGTTTACTTTGACAGAAGATATAACTCTTCTTATAAGTAAAAAAGGTAAAGCGACAGTGATGAGCAAGGCTGTCAAGGAGCAAAGGGAACAGAACGTTCAGCATGACAAAGTCAAGAATCGTCTGATAAATACAGACAATCCATGGTGGTTTAAACTTGGCTTGACAACTCGCGAAGGCAAGGTGACAGCCGACATGCAGCATAAGTTCAAGCAGATTTGCAAATATGTAGAGATTGTGGACGGTGTGATGAAAAACGTGAAGTTTGATGGCAAAATCCGCATCGCCGACATGGGCGCAGGGAAGGGCTATCTCACTTTCGCTTTATATGAATATCTCACCCAAAGATGCAAATACGACATCGAGATGGAAGGCATTGAGATTCGCCCTGATTTAGTTGCAAAAATCAATGAGATAATAAAGGAATCGAATTTAAAAGATTTCCGTTTCGTTGAAAGCAGTATTGATAGCTATCAGTTGTCAGCTATCAGCAGTCAGCAGTCAGTAGGCAATGGTCAACAGTCAACAGACAACGGGCAACAGACATTTTGCAATATCTCAGCAACTCAGCAACTCAGCAACTCGGCAACTCAACAACTTGACGTCCTCATTGCTCTTCACGCTTGTAACACCGCCACCGACGATGCTATTATAAAAGGTATAGAGTCGGGTGCTAAATTAATAATATGTGCTCCATGTTGTCACAAGCAGATACGTCAGGAGATGGAGAAGTCGAAAGTCGTTGACCCAATCACACGATACGGCATTTTCTTGGAACGTCAGGCGGTGATGATTACCGATGCTATCCGTGCTTTGATAATGGAATATTACGGTTACAAGACACAGGTGATGGAGTTCATCGAGATGGAACACACGCCTAAAAATATATTGTTGGTTGGAAGAAAAAGCGATGCTCCAGTAGATAAAGAAGCTATCTTGAAACAGATAGAAGATTTGAAGAAGCAATACGGAATAGAGAAGCATTATTTGGAGAAGATTTTTTAGTTAGGAACTGAGGGTATGAGGAGCTGAGGAACTGAGGATTTGAGGAACTGAGGATTTGAGGATATGTAGCGACGTGATTTATCGCGTCCTAAACGCGTCCTGAAAATAGGTTTTTGCTCTCAGTGCCCATAGCAAAAATAAATTTTAAAAAACGCTTTTTATCTAAATAAAAATGCTTAATTTCGTGGACTAGAAAAAACATTACAGTAATTAACTTTATAAAAAATAAATATCATGCAAAACATTGAATGGTCAACACTCCCATTTGGTTATTTACCAACAAATTACAATGTCCGTTGTTACTACAGAAACGGACAATGGGGTGAAATTGAAGTAAGCTCAGAAACAACAATCAACATCCACATGGCTGCAACATGTTTGCACTATGGCCAAGAAGCATTCGAAGGTTTGAAAGCTTTCCGTGGCGAAGATGGCAAAGTCCGTATTTTCCGTTTGGATGAAAATGCAAAACGTTTGCAATCATCATGCGATGGTATTATGATGCCACAATTCCCACTCGAAAAATTCGAAGAAGCTATGAAGAAATGTGTTCAACTCAATGCTGACTTCATTCCTCCATACGGCAGTGGCGCATCATTATATCTCCGTCCATTGATTATTGGTACAGGCATCCGCGTTGGTGTTAGCCCAGCAGACGAATATTTGTTCTTAGTATTTGCAACACCAGTAGGTCCTTACTTCAAAGGTGGTTTCCAAGCTAACCCATACGTTATCACACGTAAATATGACCGTGCAGCTCCTCTTGGAACAGGTACTTTCAAAGTTGGTGGTAACTACGCAGCAAGTATGCGTCCTCACGTTGAAGCATGCCACGGCGGTAAATACGCTTGCGAATTCTATCTCGACGCTAAAGAAAAATGTTATATCGACGAAGCTGGCGCAGCTAACTTCTTCGCTATTAAAGACAATACATACATTACTCCATTATCAACATCAATCCTCCCTTCAATCACAAACAAGAGCTTGATGTTCTTAGCTGAAAAAATGGGTATGAAAGTAGAACGTCGTCCTATCCACGTTGACGAACTCTCAACATTCGAAGAAGCTGGTGCTTGCGGTACAGCAGCTGTTATCAGCCCAATCTCACGCATCGACGACCTCGAAAATAACAAGTCATACGTTTTCGGTGATGGCAAACCAGGTCCACAAAGTGAAAAATTATACAACAAACTTCGTGGTATTCAATGCGGTACAGAACCAGATGAATATGGCTGGATTACATTTGTAGAAGGTTGCTAATAAATCTTTCTTACATAAATATAAATTGAGATGTCATATGTTTTATGGCATCTCTTTTTTTTTGAAAAAAAACTTAAACGCTTTGTCAAAAATTGTTGATTTAAGTGTATATTTGTAGGCTGAAAAAAATGTTTTAATAAATAAAAACTATTCTATGAAAAAGCTATTGTTATCAATATGTTTAGTGATGTTATGCTTGGTGAAAGCAAACGCACAAGAACCAAAATTAGTTTCAACAGAACCATCAAATCGTAATGTTCTCATTGAGGAACTTACCGGCAGAAATTGCGGATATTGCCCATGGGGTCAATATTTTGTAAACCAGACAATAAAGAAAAATCCAGGAAGAGTTTTTACTGTTAATATTCACAAACAAAGCAGTTTGTCACCAACATCATATCCAAACCTCAACACCTTGAAAGGCGGTGACATTGCGACAGCATTCAATAAAGACGGTTCTTTGCCAGAAGCCATGGTCAATCGTAATGAAGAAGAGTCTGTCGGTTTAAGCACCACTCAAAACTGGTGGGATAAGATGACAACAGAACAATTAAACCAAACTGCAGAGTGTAATATAGCAGGTACTGTTTCAATAAATCCAGAAACACGTCTCGCAAGAATAACAGTTGAGGTTTATTATACCGCAGATAGTAAAGTAGAAAACAATTATCTTACAGTGATAATGTTACAAGATAGTATTTTAGGTTCACAATCAGGAACAGAATACAATGAGGAACAAATGGTTGGTGAACAATATTGTCATATGCATGTGTATCGCAATACCATAACAGACAAGTGGGGTGATGCTATAAGCCCAACAACAGCAGGTACTTTAATAACAGAGACTTATAAATATACAATTCCTGAATCAATAGGTAGCCCTAATGGTGTTGATGTTGATTTGAACAATGTTCATTTTCTAGCATTTGTTACAGAACATCAATCGAGTGGTGCCAAGACAATGCCAGTTCTCAACGTATGTAAATTAGAACATGTTGAACACGGACTTTCTGTAGAAGAAAATATTGAATCAACAAGTTGTATTTATCCAAATCCTGTGAAAGATGTACTTACAATAACAGCTGATGATGTTAAAAGAGTTGTAATGTATAACTCATTAGGACAAATAGTTAAGTCTGTTGAAGCTAATGATGATAATTTAAAGATAGATGTCAGTGATTTGGAAAACGGCATGTATTTCGTTAATATCATTGATAATAATGAAAATGTTATTACCAATAAAGTAGCTGTTAATAAATAATAGAGTTTCAGAAAACAAATCAATAATAATCATAAATTAAAAAATCATGAAGAAATTTACATTAATGATGGTTGTGATGTTAGCTTGTTTGTTTAAAGTTAACGCACAAGAACCACAGTTCGCATCTAAAGAACAACAAAACAGAAACGTTCTTATTGAAGAATTAACAGGTAGATTATGTGGCTACTGCCCAGGCGGTCAAGCTACAGTTAACCAAATCGTAGCAAAAGATCCTGAAAGAATATTTACTGTAAATATTCACGCACAAAGCTCATTGTCACCAACAAACTATCCTAACCTTAACACAACAAAAGGTGCTTCATTGTTCAATACATTCATTGAAAGTGGTATCCCTGCAGCAGTTGTTAACCGTATGGAAGAAGGTGGCAAATTAGTAAAACTTCACCCAAGCGAATGTGCTTCATATGTTGACACTCAATTAAATCAAGTTGCTGAAGTTAACATGGGTGGTCAAGTTGTAGTTAACCCAGTTACACGCGTTGCTACTATTACAGTAGAAGCTTATTACACAGCTGACAGCCAAGTTGACAACAACTACCTTACAATTATGATGATGCAAGATAGCATCTTCGGTTCACAAGCAGGTGCTACATCAAATCCTGCACAAGTTGTTAATGGCGAATATTGCCACATGCACACACTCCGTGACATCATCACAGATACATGGGGCGATGCTATTGCACCAACAACAGCTGGTACATTGATTACAAAACAATATGTTTATACTATCCCAGAAGTTATAGGCGATCCTAATGGTGTTGAAGTTAACATCGATGACGTTCACTTCATCGCTTTCATAACAGAAAAGAAAAAAGGTACAGCAACAGAACCTATTCTCAACGTTTGTGGATTAGATATTATCGAAGGTACAGATGAACCTATCTATCCTTTCATTAAGACTTTTGCACAAGAAAACTTAATCACATGTACAAAAGAAAAGAAATTTACTGCTAATGTTATTAACGGTGGTACAGAAGTTATCACATCATTGAAATTCGAAGTTAGCGTTAATAATGGCGCAACAACAACACTTGACTGGACTGGCGAAATCCCAGTTTATGGAAATGTTAATATTGATATGTTCGCAGAAATTCCATTCGGTGGTGAGCTTGTAAACGTTAAAATCGTTGAAGCTAACGGTACAGAATATAAGTATGAAACATCTACAATGGCATCAAGCGAAGAATGGATTCAAGTAGAATTAGGCGATACTCAAGCTAAAGAAGAATTCAAACTCGAACTCGCTCAAGACAGATTCGGTAACCAAACAACATGGCAAGTTATCGGCCACGATGATAAAGTTCTCGCACAAGGTGGACCATACGAAATGTTACCACAATCAGGTATTAAAGTCCACGAAGAATACTTCACAGTAAAAGCTGGTGAATGTATGATCTTCGTTATCGAAGATAATGTTGGTAATGGTATCACAGGCCCAACATTCGGTCAAGGTTATTACAAACTTTATGACAGCAAAGGTAACGTTCTTATCGAAAGTGACGGTAACTTCGGCTTCGGTGAATATCATATCATCTATGTTCACGGCGCAATGGCTGTAGAAGATGTAACAGAAACATCATACAATGTATTCCCTAACCCTGTAAAAGACGTTCTTACAGTAACAGGTGAAGATATGAAACAAGTAACAGTTTACAATGCTTTGGGTCAAATGGTTAAATCAGTTAACTGCAACGATAACACAGTCCAAATCAATGTAAATGACTTACAAAATGGTATGTACTTCGTTAACGTTATCAACCACAATGGTGAAATGACAACAAGCAAAGTTTCTGTTTTGAAATAATAAACAAGTAACAATTGTTAATATTGAGATGCTGCTTTTTCAAAGTAGCATCTCTTTTTTTATGTACTATTCTCATTCTTCATTTATTGTAAAAAGTATGCGAAATAATTGTATCTTTGTAGGTCATTAATAAATGCAATAAATTATCAATAATCATAAATATGAAGAAAATTACTTTTTTAATGTGTGCTGTTTTAGCATGTTTGTTAAATGCTAATGCGCAAGAACCTCAGTTTGTTTCTAAAGAACCACAAAACCGTAACGTTTTGATAGAAGAATTCACAGGAAGATTGTGTGGTTATTGTCCTTATGGTCAGGTAGCAGTCAATCAGATTTTAGCAGAAAATCCTGGAAGAGTATTCACAGTCAATATTCATGCACCTAGTTCTTTGTCACCAACAAGTTATCCTAATCTTAATACAAATAAGGGTGCAGAAGTTTACATGGCATTTAATGCAGGTGGCGGTATCCCAGCTGTTACAGTGAACCGTGGAGAAACAATACACCCAGTTGAGTCTTCTCCAACAGTAAATAAACTTTTAGCTCAAACCGCAGAATGTAATATTGGTGGTAATGTTCTTATCAACGAAGAAAAACGTACCGCAACAATAACAGTTGAAGTGTATTACACATCAAATAGTGTTTCAGATAAAAACTATCTTACAGTTATGATGTCACAAGATAGTATCTTAGGTTCACAAGCTGGTGCAGAAACTTTCAATCCACAGCAAATGATAGGCGATCAATATGTACATATGCACACTGTTCGTGATTATATTACTGAGACATGGGGCGATGAAATTACAACAACAACTGCTGGAAGTTTGATTACAAAAACATATACATATCAAATACCAGAATATATCGGAGAACCTAATGGCGTTGAAGTTGACTTGAATAATCTTCATTTTATTGCTTTTGTTTCTGAGCAAAAGCAAGGTACAAAAACAGCTCCAGTATTGAATGTGACTGGCTTGAATAGCTATAAAGTATCTGAAGATGAAATCTATCCATATTTTGGTAAAATAGATATCAAGAGCAATGTGTCATGCTCTGAAATAAAACCAACAAGCATTGAATTTATAAATGGTGGTACAAAAGAAATCACTTCAATGAAATATGAGGTAGAAGTCTGGGGTGTTACTTCACAATACACATGGGAAGGCAGTCTTCCTTCATACTCATCAGTGATTATAGAAGAAGACCTTACTATGTATTTAGGAGAACGTAATGTGAAATTCCGTATAGTTGAAGCTAATGGAAAATCATATAAACATAATAAAGAAATTAGATTTGTAAGTGAACCATGGTTCGATGTTTATTTCCAAGGTGAAGAAGATGAGTTCAAAATCGATATTCTCCAAGATAAATTCGGTGCTCAAATTACATGGGAATTGATAAATTCAAACGAAGAAGTTATAGCTCAAGGCGGTCCTTATACAACACTCGCAAGTAATGGTACTAAATTGCAAAGAACAAAGGTTAAAGTTCCAAATAACGAATGTATCAAATTCATAATTAGAGATGAAGCTGGCAATGGTATCAATTGCGGTTATGGAGAAGGCTTCTACAAAATCACAGACAGCAAAGGTAATCTTGTATTAGAAGGTGATGGTAAATTTACAAATGAAGTATATCATAATATCTCAACAAAATCAGGTTATGCTTCTGTAGATGAAATGGCAAACGAGACATTAAGACTTTATCCAAACCCTGTGAAAGAAACACTTACAATTGAAGGTCAAAATATTCAACAAGTTAATGTATATAACACAATGGGTCAATTGGTTAAATCTGTAAATTGCAACGACAATATAGTTAATATAAATGTCAATGATTTGCAGAACGGCATGTATATAGTTAACGTCATCGATGCTAATGCTGAAATGTCATCAAGGAAAGTTTCAGTGTTGAATTAATACAGACAAAAATTGATAAAAAATAGAGATGTTACAGACTGTAGCATCTCTATTTTTTTTGATGATATTTGAATGTTTTTTTTGAATAAAAATTGTATTTTTGTAGCAAAGACAAAGCAAATAATTATAATCAAATATCTATGAAAAAAAATCTTTTACTTTTGGTTTTATTGATGACTTCTTTTATTGCGCTTAATGCACAAGATTTTGTTACAAAGGAAGTTACAAAAAGAAACGTTCTTATAGAAGAATTCACTGGAAGGAAATGTGTCAACTGTCCTATCGGACATATTGAGGCAAAAGCCATTGAAGAAGCATATCCAGGAAGAGTTTGGTCTATTAACCTCCATGGAGGCTACTATTCATCACTGGATTATCCAAACTTGAATACTGATATATGCGATACGTTAGGCATGTATTTCAATCCTCAGATGTTCCCATCAGCATTGGTAAATCGTAGGACAACATCTACACTTGCCAATACACAATGGCGTGCAGCTGTCGATGAACAAATCCAACAAACAGCAGAATGTAACATCGCTGGTCAGGTGGCAATCAATCCTCTTACACGTGTCGCTACAGTAACAGTAGAGGTATATTACACATCAAATAGTGCTTATGATGTTAACTATCTAAACGTATTTATGTTGCAAGATAGCATCATCGGCGATCAAACAGGAGCTGGTTCAAATCCAGAACAAATGGTTGGTGACAAATATTGTCATATGCACGTTCTTCGTAGTAACGTAACTCCATTCTGGGGCGATGCTATCAACACTACAACAGAAGGTTCATTGATAACAAAGACTTACCAATATCAAATCCCAGAAAGCATAGGCAAGACAAATGCAGTGGATGTTATCTTGGAACATCTTAATTTCATGGCTTTCGTGACAGAAAAATATCAAGGTACAGGAACGCTTCCTATTCTTAACGCCAATAAGTTGCACACACTCATAGCAACAGATGAATCAGTTCTTCCTTATCTTACAGAATTGCGTCCTAAACATGCAACAGCATGTTCAAACAATAAGACATTCGAATTGATAGTTCAAAACTCAGGTAAAGAAGATATCACAACAATGACATTTGAAATATCAATTGACAATAGAAACCCAGAAGAATATATATGGACAGGTATCATTCCTTCAAATCAGGTGCAAGTTGTTGAACACGATATTAAAGTCCCTCAAGGTGACCATATTGTTAGTGTGAAACTTAAAGAAGCTAATGGAGTTAAATTTGATATAGAAGAGTCTGTTGCATATACAAGTGAAGAGTGGACCAATGTAATAGTAGAAGGTGAAGAAGAAGAATTTACTATTGAAATAGCACAAGATAAACACGGTAACCAGATAACATGGGAAGTTAGAGCTTCAGATCATACAGTGCTTCTTTCAGGTGGTCCTTATAAAGCTTTGTTAAGTGGAGCAGGCGGAATTAAAGTTCATACAGAAAAGGTAGTGTTGACTACAGGCGATTGTGTGAAGTTCACTATCAACGACTCAAATGGCGACGGCATAAACTGCGGTTACGGTGAAGGTTATTACAAAATTACAGATAGTAAAGGTAATGTGGTTGTTGAAAGCGATGGTAAATTCGGTAGCCAAGCTGTACATGTGATGTCTATATTAAATGAAGATGATATAGTAGACGAGCCAGAATACGTTTCTACAGAGGTGTCAAATAGAAATGTCATTATAGAAGAGTTTACTGGTAGAAACTGTCCAAACTGTCCAGATGGCCACAGAATCTCAAGTAGTATAGTTAATAGTTATCCAAACAGAGTATGGAGTATGGCAATACATTCCGGATATTTCACACCAAAGACATATCCTAACTTCCAGACAGATATAAGCGCTACATTTATGGATCCTTATGATGATGTAGCTGGCGGTCTTGGTTTGCCAGCAGCATTAATCAACCGTACAACAGAAGAAGCAATAGCTCGCGGTCAGTGGCAAGGTAAAGCAGAAGATGTCTTGGGACAAGTGGCAGAATGTAACGTAGATGGTCATGTTGTTATAGACCCACTCACAAGAACAGCAAGCATAACAGCAGAGGTCTATTACACTGCTAATAGTAATGAACCTATAAACTATTTGACAATAGTTATGTTGCAAGATAGTATCATAGGAGAACAAGCTTATGCTGAAACAAATCCTGCACAACATATGGGTGGTGACTTGTATTGCCATATGCACGTTCTTCGTGATGCAATAACAGCAGATTGGGGTAATGCAATAGCTCCTACTACACAAGGTTCTTTAATCACAAAGACTTATGAATATAAGATCCCAGAAATAATAGGCGATACTAATGGAATAGTGGTTGACCTCGATAATATTAGCTTCCTAGCTTTCGTGACAGAGAAATATCAAGGTGTTCCAACACGTCCAATTCTTAATGCAAATAAATTAAGTCAGGAACAAAATACACTTAAAACTGTATCTCCTTATATCTCTGAAGTTGTCGTAGATGAAGGTATCTACTGCGGAAACGAAAGAACCTTCAAGACATACATCAAGAATGTCGGAACAAAAGAACTTACATCAATAGATTTTGAAGTAGTTATAAATGGTAAAGATAAGACTAAACATTCATGGAAAGGTGAGTTGCTGCCAGACCAGACTACACGTTTTGATATTGAATTAGAACTTCCTTTCGGTGATAATGAAGTCGCAGTGAATATTGTTAAAGCTAATGGAACAACATTTAACTATGGCAAGACTATCAATGTAGTCTGCGACGAATGGGCAACATATAAATTGTCATGTGTGGAATCAGCACAGCTTACTATAGAAATCATGCAAGATAAATATGGTAACCATACAACATGGGAGTTCTTGTCATCAGATAATACAGTCTTGGCTTCTGGAGGTCCATACAAATATTTGCCTAATGCTAATACAGAATTACATACATATAATGTTGAAGTAACAGCTGATTGCTATAAATTGGTGATTTATGATAGTTATAAGAATGGTATCAATAATGGTGATGGTGAAGGCTATTATAGAATCCTTGACGAAGTTGGTAATGTCATCGTTGATGGTAATGGCGCATTTACAGATATGACATATAGTATTCTTTCTGTAGAACAAGGTGGTTCTGTAAACGAAATGTCATCTTCGGCATATAAGGTTTATCCAAATCCTGTTAAAGATGTCTTGACAATTAAAGGTGAAAATATAAGCCAAGTCAAGATTTATAACTCATTAGGTCAGATTGTTGAATCAATAGAAACAAATGATGATATTGTTGAAGTGAATGTAGAGAATTTCCAAAACGGAATGTATTTCATCAATATTATAAATAAGGATGGCAGAATGTTATCTAGAAAAGTGATTGTGGAATAAATATCTTTAATCACACAAAAAAAGCAGTAGAGGTCAACTTTACTGCTTTTTTTATTTTGTTAGACGTTCCAACTCCTAACTCCCAACTCCTAACTCCTAACTCCTAACTCTTTCTCCATTTCTTCTAATTTCTTTTCTATTCTGTTAAGGTGTTCAATAACCTTGTCGTTATTGTCTTCAACCATTGCGTCTACGAAGACGGAGTTGACAAACGATAACCCGATGATGCCACCGCAGCAAAGGAGAAGACAGAAATACAGACGTACGATTTTTCCTATAAAAGGCATTGTCGCTAATGTTATCGCATCTGGTATCTCATACCAGCCTTCTAATGTGAACATTCTGAATACAGTGTAAATGGAATCGAGAGGCGTTGAGAAATATTCTGGTGCTATGTTCTTGAATAGACAACAATTTATCAAGCCAGATATGAAGATAATTATAATATAGGCAATTAATATAGCTCTAGATTGTTTTAATGCACGTACAAATCCTTTGGTAATCTGATTTATGTTTGGAAAGAATTTGAATACTCTGAAGATACGTAATATTCTTAAGAGACGTAACGCGAGAATCACAGAGAGATTTGATAAAGAACTTTCGAAGAATAATGTAGATATTGAAGGAACTGATATAAATATTATGATGAAGTCAAATCTGTTCCATCCATTTGACCAAAATCTTTTAAAACCATATTCCTTGATTTTAGTCATTATCTCTATAATAAAATAGATAGTGATTAAGATATCAAGATATAGTAAAAATGAATTATCAATACCCGACTCGGTAATGAATATGATAATCGTGTTGATGATAATTATAGATAATATGATACTTTCATTTAAAAATATCTTCTTGAAATTTGATAACATAATACATCTATTTTAGAGAAGACAAAGATATAAAAATTATTTAACTAAGGATATTGGCTATTGGACTTAGAACTTTTTGGACACTGAGCCTGTCGAAGTGCAGAACTTAAGCCTTGGACAAGCTCAGGCACCTCAGAACTATGAACTCTGACACTGACACTGACTTATAGACTCATAGACTTATAAACTAAGCAACTCAGTAACTCAGTAACACAGCAACACAGCAACTCGGTGTCTTGGTGTCTCGGTGACACAAAAAAAGAGCCCTAAGGCTCTTTAATTATGAATTATGCATTATGAATTATGAATTACAAAAATGCAGCCATTTGCTCTTGTAATTTCTTTGCTTCTTCAGCAGCTTTTTCAGCGAAGTCTCTTTCTTTTGAAGCATAGATGATGCCTCTTGAAGAGTTTACTAACAAACCGCATTCTTTGTTGAGACCGAATTTAGCTACTGCTGCCAAGTCGCCGCCTTGTGCTCCAACGCCTGGAACCAAGAAGAAGTGGTTTGGTAACATTTGTCTGATTTCTCCTAATTCTTCAGGATGTGTTGCGCCAACAACATACATCATTTTATTATCATCAGCCCAAGTGCTTGATTTAGCGAGAACTTCTTTGTAAAGCTCATGACCTTCTATATTGAGATATTGGAAATCTTTTGAGCCTTTGTTTGATGTGAGAGCTAATAAGATAACCCATTTGTCTTCGAAACCTAAGAATGGTTCGACAGAGTCGAGGCCCATATAAGGAGCTACTGTGATAGCATCGCTGCTCATTGTTTCAAAGAAAGCTCTTGCGTAGTTAGCTGATGTGTTGCCTATATCGCCTCTCTTAGCGTCAGCGATGACGAAAATCTCTGGGTAGTTAGCCTTGATGTATTTTATTGTCTTGTCTAATGTTTCCCATCCTTTTGCGCCGTAAACTTCGTAGAAAGCAGTGTTTGGCTTGTAAGCTACTGTGTATTGAGCTGTAGCGTCAATAATCTGTTTGTTGAATTCAAAAACAGGGTCTTCACATTCTAAAAGATGTTGTGGAATCTTGTTGATGTCGGTGTCTAAACCAACACAAAGAAATGACTTCTTTGCAAATATCTGTTCTACTAATTGTTTTTTATTCATAATATATTTTTTAAAATGTTAACTCCTAACTCCTAACTCCCAACTCCTAACTCCTAATTCTCTTTAAGGCGTTCTGCGTTTTCTGCCATCTGCAACTTCTCGATGATTTCATTGATGTCACCATCGATGATTGACTGTAGGTTGTATATTGTCAAGTTGATACGATGGTCTGTGACGCGTCCTTGTGGATAGTTGTATGTTCTGATCTTGGCGGAGCGGTCGCCAGTAGAAACCATTGTCTTTCTCTGAGAAGCTATGCTTTCAAGGTATTTGTTGTATTCTCTTTCGTAGAGACGTGTTCTCAGAACCTTCATAGCTGTTGCAAGGTTTTTAATCTGAGACTTCTCATCTTGACATGAAACAACGATACCGCTTGGGATGTGGGTGAGACGTACAGCAGAATATGTTGTGTTAACAGACTGTCCTCCAGGACCTGATGCGCAGAATGTCTCCTTACGTATATCTTTTTCGTTGAGTTCAACGTCGAATTCTTCAGCTTCAGGGAGCACTACTACAGATGCTGCAGATGTGTGGATTCTGCCTTGTGTTTCTGTCTTTGGCACGCGTTGTACGCGATGTACGCCAGACTCGAATTTCAATAATCCGTAAGCACCTTCGCCTATTACGTTGAAGACTACTTCTTTGAAGCCACCGGCTGTGCCTTCGTTCATCTCGACGAGTTCTATTTTCCAGCCTTTAGTCTCGCAGTATCTGATATACATTCTGTATAAGTCACCAGCGAAGATTGAAGCTTCGTCACCACCGCTACCAGCGCGTATTTCCATCACGGCATTTTTATCATCTGTAGGGTCTTTAGGGATGAGCATCAAACGGATGTCTTCTTCAATGACGTCGCGTCTTTGCTCAGAAGCCTCCAGTTCTTCCTGTGCCATCTCGCGCATATCATCGTCTTTCTCGTTCTTTAAAATCTCACGAGCTTCCTCGATGTTAGCCAAGAGGTTCTTATATTCTTTAAATGCAGCCACTATAGGTTCTAGGTCTTTGTAATCCTTGTTAATCTTGACGAAACGTTTCATGTCGCCAATGATTTCAGGATCGTTGAGCTGTTCGCCTAATGTCTCCCATTTAGTTTTAATATCTTCTAACTTATCAATGATTTCCATCTTTGGTAGGTTAATTTTTATTAATATTCAAAAGTACCGAATTGGCTCTTGATTGTAAGTTGTTTCTTTTCTGATGCTTCAACGTGACCAACGATTTGAGCTTCGATATTGAATTCTTTTGCTATTTGAATCATTTCTTGAGCTGCTTTTTCGTTTGTATAGATTTCAAGACGATGACCCATATTGAATACCTTATACATTTCTTTCCAGTCTGTTCCTGATGACTCTTGAATCATTCTGAAGAGAGGAGGGAAAGCGAACATATTGTCTTTCACGATGTGTAATTTATCTGTGAAGTGTAATACTTTTGTTTGTGCTCCGCCGCTGCAATGTATGATGCCGTTGATTTGTTTTCTGAAATTATCCAAGATTGGAACCATCATTGGAAGATATGTACGAGTAGGAGAGAGGATGAGTTTACCTACATCGACGCCATCTATCTCTGTTGGTTCTGTCAATGTGTGAGGACCAGAATAGATTAAGTCTTCTGGAATTGAATGGTCGTAACTTTCAGCATATTTTTCAGCAAGATAATGACCTAACACATCGTGACGTGCAGATGTGAGACCATTGCTGCCCATACCACCATTATAGCTTGTTTCGTATGTAGCTTGTCCTGATGAAGCGAAACCTACGATAACGTCACCTGGTTGGATATTGTTTTCAATGACTTCGTCTCTTCTCATACGAGCTGTCACTGTACTATCTACGATGACTGTTCTTACGAGGTCGCCGACGTCGGCTGTCTCGCCACCAGTTAAGTAAATACCTACGCCGAGTGAGCGTAATTTAGCGAGGAATTCCTCAGTGCCGTTGATGATGGCAGAGATTACTTCGCCTGGGATAAGGTTTTTGTTACGTCCAATTGTTGATGAAAGTAACATTTTATCTGTAGCACCAACGCAGAGGAGGTCGTCTGTATTCATGACGATAGCATCTTGTGCTATACCTGCCCATACAGATAAGTCACCTGTCTCTTTCCAATAAAGATAAGCTAATGACGATTTTGTTCCAGCGCCATCAGCATGCATGATGTTACAAAATTCATTGTCATTTCCCAAAATGTCTGGGATGATTTTGCAAAAAGCATTAGGATATAATCCTTTGTCTAAATTCTTTATTGCATTGTGAATGTCCTCTTTCTCTGCAGAGACACCACGAAGTTGATAACGTTTTTCTACTGACATTACTTTTCTTTATTAAATATGAGTTTCATGCTGTTAGTGTCGATGTTGTACTCTCCGAATTCTTTAAGAGTCTTCTGACCTATCAGCCAATCTGTTTTCAAATTATTATAAACTGTAACTGTTACATTCTCAACACGACGATCAGCGATATACATCTCTCTGATGATGAATTTAGCCTTGTCGGCGACGGCTCCCACTTTGATGATTTTCCTGACGTCACCGAGGAAATCATCTTTTGTGATGATACCATCGTTAAGCATTTCCATTACCTTTCTTTGAGATACACCGAAATCGAAGTTTTGATTATATGTTACATTTTCTGTGTAAGCGTTAATAATAGCCTTGAATGATACGAATCCTTGTTTGTCGACAGCAATGCCTACGACATTATCTTCAGGTCTTATTTCAACATTTGCCATCTGATCATCGCTAATGTCTTCTCGTGGAACGTAATCTTTACTTATAACCTTAAACTCTGTTCTACGGTTGAGCTGATGAGCGAACTCCTGCACTTGTTTTGGAAGTTTCTTGATATATTCCTCTGTGAGTTTTGTTCCTGCAGGAATGACGTGATTGTTGTAAGTATAGTCTTTATTTAATGTTCTAGGAACTCTTTCACCGTAGCCTTTAGCTCTAAGTCTGTAAGGGTCAATACCTCTAATGACCAAGTAATCACAAACTGACTGAGCACGTTTTTGTGACAAGATGTCATTGCTTTCATGAGAGTCTCTGTTATCGGTATGAGATGCCAATTCTATAGTGAGGTTAGGGTTGACTTGCAGAATTTCGATAAGTCCTCTTAATGAATCTTGGAATTGAGGGCGTAACTCCCATCTTGACAATTCGTACAAGATATCAGGCAATACAACCGGTGTATTAGGTATTGTGCTAATTTGATAGTCTTTGACGAAATCCTGACTTGTTTCGAATCCGAAAGTGCTGATGGTGTCAGTATATGTGAAATAATTTTTTCTATTTACTGTTAGGACGTATGTCTCATTTGCCTTTATCTGTGAGTTGGTAAACATAAACGCACCAGTCTCACTGCTCTTTGTAGAGAATTTGGAACCATTAGAACCAGTTATTTTAATGTCAGCGCCTTCAACGAATTGTAAGCTGTTTTCATTTTTAATAGTTCCACTTAATGTGAATAAGACAGGAGGCTCGATGAAATAATAAATATCATCGTCCAAGCCGTTTTTAGTATCTCTGTTGCTGCTGAAAAATCCGCGTTCTTCAGTAGGATGGAATGTGATTCCATAATCATTTCCAATTGAATTGAAAGGATGTCTGAGGTTTATTGGTTCTGTCCATTCTCCAAGAGAATCTAGTGTTGTCACGAAGATGTCTAATCCTCCCATTCCTCCATGTCCATCAGATGAGAAATATAAAGTACTATCATTTCTCAAATAAGGATAAAGCTCATTGCCAATGGTATTAACTAAGTCGCTTAAGTTTCTAGGACGACCGAATTTGTCTCCAGTGCTTTCTCTTTCAGAGACCCAGATGTCTTTGCCACCTAAGCCGTTTTTTCTTTCTGATGCGAAATATAATTTTAACTCGTCGCTTGATAGGGTAGGGTGACCTATAACATCCAAAGAGTCGATGGTTTTTATCTCTACAGTCACAGGGTCACTCCATGTGCTACCAGAACGTGTTGCCTTCATAATCTGACAACCAGAGGTCCTTTTCTTATGGTTAGGGCAACTAGTGAAATATAATGTTGAGAATGATTTATTCATGAAAGGCATGCCTTCGCTACCTGCAGAATTGATGACATCTTCATCAAGCAGTGTCACTTCTTCCCATTCTCCTTGCTTGTTTTGTCTTGAGGTGTAGAAGTCGGAGAAACTTTGTCCTGTTATGGCATCTTTTTCTTTAGTGATGCCGCCTTCTCTTGTTGATGAGAATATAATTTCGTTATAGTTATTTGATGTCCAAGCAACACCGAAATCAGAAGCGCGTGAGTTTAACTTCTTAATACGTGTCACTTCATATTTTGTTGGAGTTTCAATCCATGCTTGTATGTTTTCTATGTCAGCCAATGCCGCTACACCTCTTGGGTCGTCTGGCATCAATTCATTATAGATAGTATAATTAGCAGCTGCATCTTCATATTTTTTATTTCTTTTGAGAGCATCTGCATAATAAAGATATATCGTAGGATATTTCTTTGGATATTCGGTTTTTAGTAAGCGTTTATAATGAGACTCTGCTAACTTAGTAGCATCTGTTATTCTGTAACATTCTGCGAGTTGATATGTGATATAGTTACGGTCATCTTGATCTTTTTTCTTGCTGCTTTTTTTAAGAGCTTTTTTATATCGTTCGATGGCAGTGTTATACTGCTTACGTTCAAAAGCTATGTCAGCTGATTTGCAGACTTTTCTCTGAGCAAAAATCGGCTGTATGCTGAAAAATAATGTAACTATAAATGTGAAAATGATTTTCTTAGTCATATATTAACCTTTTATAAGGTGTAACGCAAATGTTGTTACAAAAGTATAAAAAAAATTGATATGATTTTGAAAAATAATTAGGAATTAGGAGTTAGGAATTATGAATTTTTTTCAATTATTTTATGTGTTATTAATACAAAAAAAAGAGCTCCTAACAAGGAGCTCTTTTATATTTTAGCCATTAGCTGTTAGCCTTTAGCTATTATTTCTTTTTGTTGTTAGCTGCTTCTAATTCTGCATCGTATTGTTTGCCTTTGAATAATCTGTAAGCCAAAGGTGAAGCAATGAATAATGATGAGAATGTACCAGCTACCATACCTACTAACAATGCGAATACGAAACCACGGATTGTTTCACCACCGAAGATGAAGATAGCTAACAATACGACGATTGTAGTTCCTGATGTATTGATTGTACGTAATAATGTGCTGTTGTTTGCGCTATTGAAGAGTTCTCTCCAACCTCTCTTAGGGAATAATGTAACGTTTTCACGTACACGGTCGAAGATAACCACTGTGTTGTTGATTGAGTAACCGATGATTGTCAATACAGCAGCGATGAATGATTGGTTGACTTCCATTGTGAATGGTAATACATTGTTGAACAATGAGTACATACCGATAACAATCAATGTGTCGTGAGCCAAACAAATGATGCTTGACAAACCATATTGCCATCTTCTGAAGCGGATAGCGATGTAAACGAACATAACAACGAGAGAGATGATAACAGCTACGAAAGCTTTACGTGTTACGTCGTCAGCAACTGTAGCACCAACTTTTTGTGAGCTTAAGATACCGAGTAAAACGTTGCTCTTGTCTGAGTCTGTTGTGAATTGTTCGTATGTCATTTCTGTTTCGTACAAGCCTTTGAGAGCGTTGTAGATAAGACCTTGGATTTCAGCGTCAACGTCTTGACCGTTGTCGTTAATCTTATAGTCTGTAGTAATCTTAACTTGACGGCTTGGACCGTATGTCTTAACTTCTGGGACGTTTTCGAATTCCTTAACGTTTGTTAAAGCGTTACGTACTTCGTTAACAGTAACGTCTTTGTCGAAACGGACAACGTAGTTACGTCCACCTTTGAAGTCGATACCGAGGTTCAAACCACGTACTGCTAATGAACCAACGCTGATAGCGATAACTACGCCAGCGATGATAGCTGCTGTCTTACCGAACTTGATGAAGTCGAATGAAGTGTTCTTCATGAAGTTACGTGTAGCGTTATTTGAGAAGCTGATGTTCTTGTCTTTCTTCAACCAGCCTTCGAATACTAAGCGAGTGATGAAGATTGATGTGAACAATGATGTAGCGATACCAATCATCAATGTTGTAGCGAAACCTTGAACAGGACCTGTACCGAATTCGAACAATACGAATGCTGTCAAGAATGTAGTGATGTTACCGTCGAGGATAGCTGAGTAAGCAGCTTTATAACCGTCAGCGATAGCTGTTCTTAAACCTTTACCTGCGCGTAATTCTTCTTTAACACGTTCGAAGATGATGACGTTAGAGTCAACAGCCATACCGAGTGTCAATACGATACCAGCGATACCAGGCAATGTCAATACTGTTCCGAATGATGCTAAAACACCAAACATGAAGAATATGTTTACTAACAAAGCGATGTCAGCTGCGATACCAGCTTTGCTGTAGAAGAATACCATGTAGATAAGAACGAGGATGAAAGCGATCACGAATGACCAGAGACCTGATTGGATAGCTTCTTGACCTAATGATGGACCAACAACGTTTTCTTCGAGGATTCTTGCTGGAGCTGGTAATTTACCTGCTTTCAAGATGTTAGCCAAGTCTTGAGCTTCTTCAACGCTCATGTCACCGCCAGAGATTGATGAACGGCCGCTTGGGATTTCGTCGTTAACAACAGGATATGAATATACGTAGTTGTCGAGAACGATAGCAACTTGTCTGCCGATGTTTTCACCTGTTAAGCGTTTCCATGCTTTTGCACCTTCGCTGTTCATTTGGATTGTAACTTCAACGCGACCATTTTGATCGTAGTCTTGACGAGCGTCAACGATAACTTCACCGCCGAGAGCAGCTTTGTTTTCGCGTGATGTCTTTAATGCTACGAGGTCAATGTATTCTGTACCATCTTCAGCAACATTTGGTTTTACGCACCATGCGAATCTGACGTTACGTGGGAATACGTTCTTAACTTGCTTGAGCATTCTGTTGATGTTAGCTGTGTCTTTTACTAAAGCCATACCAACGCGTGCTGTTTGAGCTGGGTATGTTTGACCCATTTCATTTTGGAAATAAGAAGGAGTTAAGTAGTTGTAGATAGGATAGTTAGCTCTCATTTCTTCTAAAGCTTCTTCTTGAGCTTTTAATGAATCGTTTGCTAAGAGAGCTGGTTCATCGTTATTTTCTTCTTTAACTTCTTCTTCAACTAAACCTTCGTTAGCTTTGTTGATTTCAGCAAGACGTTTGTTTGCTTCATCGAAATATTCATAAAGTTCTGTGAAGTTGTATGTTTCCCAGAATTCTAGTTGTGCTGTACCTTGTAAAAGTTTACGAACACGTTTAGGGTCTTTGATACCTGGGAGTTCGACGAGGATACGTCCTGAGTTTTCTAATTTTTGGATGTTTGGTTGTGCAACTCCGAAACGGTCAATACGAGTTCTTAAGATTTGGTAAGAACGGTCGATTGCGCTGTTTGTTTCTTCTTTGATAACGCTTAAAACTTCAGCGTTTGTTGAGTTTACTGTTATGCCTTTATCTTTGAATTCGAACAAGAAGATAGGAGCTAATTTAGCGTTTGGATCTAATTGTTGGAAAGCATCTCCGAATAAATCAACGTAATCTCTTTGGCTGTTGAGATGTTCTTCGTTAGCCATTTGGATAGCTTGAACGAAAACTGGGTCTGTGCAGTGACCTGAAAGAACTTCGATGATATCTGGAACTGATACTTCCATCATGACGTTCATACCGCCTTTAAGGTCAAGACCTAAGTTGATTTCCATTTCTTTAGCTTGACGATAAGTTTGTCCGAAAACTGGATAAACTTTAACTGTGCTCATAGAGTCTAAGTAATAAGTTTCTCTAGCACCTTGAATTGAATCTAACAAGTAATCGTAAGCATTTTGATCACCATCAGCAAGAGTTTCTGCTAATTTTACAGACTCTGCATTTGTAGCATATTCAGCAGCTTTCTTTTCAACTTGTCTTGTTACAAATGAAAAAGACAATTGATACAAAGAGAAAACAGCTAAAATAACTGCTAACAATTTGATAACTCCTTTGTTTTGCATTGTAAATCTATTTTTAATTTAATTATTAATTTCAAAGATAAATTGGTAAATTTATTTTTTGGGGTGCAAAAATAAGATTTTTTTATTTCAATTACAAGTGTTTTTTTTAAAAGTTAATAAGATATAATGATACGAAGAAACTGAGCTGTAAATTTGTTTTACAACTCAGCCTCTCAGTATCTTAGCAACTAAGTGTCTTAATATTTAAGCCACTTCCAAATCTCTTTCCAAGTAGGTTTTTTGCCGTACATCAGAATTCCTGTTCTGTATATCTTGGCAGCAATCCATGTCATCAATACAAATGTAAGTATTAACAATATAATTGAAATTCCTAATTGCATATATGGCACGCCAAATGGAATCCTGATCATCATGGCTATAGGGGAGGTGAATGGTATCATTGACAACCATAATGTTAAGCCGCTTTCTGGGTTTTCCATCATGGCTGGTGAACATATTATTGCTAAAATCAATGGTATGGTTAATATAGTTATGAATTGGTTGCTGTCTGTCTCATTGTCAACCATTCCACCAATAGCTGCAAATAATGCTGCGTATAACAAAAATCCAAATAGGAAATAAAATAAGAAACTCCATAAAATTGCGCTGAAGTTTATTGTCTGAATCATATTAACAGCTTCCAACATAATATCTTGTGCTTCTGTTGTTTCTGCCAAATTGCTGATTTCTTCTGTCATGACAGTACCTGTAGCTGACATAAGTTCTGGTCCTAATATGATTCCGCTAGCGAAGAAATAAATCGCTAAGGTCAGGACTATCCATGCTGTGAATTGTGTAAGACCAACTAATGCATTGCCTATGATTTTTCCCATCATCAATTCAAAAGGCTTGACAGAACTGATAATGACTTCTACAATACGATTTGTTTTTTCTACTATAACACTTCTCAAAACCTGGCTGCTGAATAAGAATATTGAGAAGTATATCACAAAAGCAAGTACGAAACCAATGATGGATTCCAATTCTGTATATCTAGTCTCTTCTTTATTTTCAGAATCCATGCGAATATTGGTGACATTGATATTCGTATTTGCCGATTTAACTATGTCAGGGTCGATTCCAGATGCAAGTAGCTTCTTGTGCTCGACTTCTTTCTTCATAGTGTTTTCAATGTAACTGCTTAATGTCATTGATATCTGTTTGTCACTATAAAGTTTAGCATTTACTGGTACGTTTAGCGAAGTACCTGGGATATACAGAATTGCATCGTAGATGTCTTCGAAAACAAGTTTCTTCAAACTATCGATATTTTCATTTTCATCATGATAGACGAAAGTGTTGGTTTCTGTGTTGTCGAATTTTTGGTCGAACCAGCCTGTCTCATCCAAAACCGCAATTGCTTTTTTTGACTCCATCTTGTCAGAATTTAACGCAAGTAGGGCAGGGGCAATCATCAAGGCTACAAAAAATATAGGTCCTAAGAAAGTGATTATTAAGAAACTCTTGTTCTTAACTCTTGTTAAATATTCTCGTTTTATTATAATGCCTAATTTATTCATGAGATAAAATCTTAAATTACATTATACCATTAACTTTATTGATGAAAATATCGTTTATCGAAGGCAATAATTCACGATAAGAAACGATAGTGCCTTTTTCTGTAAGGTAATTTATCAAAATGTTAGGGTTGTTTTCTTTGTCAGAACTAATGATAAATGTAGTCTCTTCGTTTTTATTTTCTTTTTCAGAAACAATAGTGAAACCTTCTGGAAGACATATCGCTTCTGTGTCTTTGCGTCTCAGAATGACTTCGAATTTGTTTTCCTTGAAATTTTGCTTGACTTGATAAACGCTTCCTTCGAGAATTTTTTCACCTTTATTAATAAGCATGATATTATCGCATAATTCTTCTACTGAAGCCATATTGTGTGTAGAGAAAATTATCGTTGCTCCTTTGTCGCGTAATTCAAGGATTTCTTTTTTAAGGAGATTGACATTGATTGGGTCGAAACCAGAGAATGGCTCGTCGAAAATAAGTAGTTGTGGGTTGTGTATTACAGTCACGATAAACTGAATCTTTTGCTGCATACCCTTACTTAATTCTTCTACCTTTTTGTTCCACCAGTCAGTGATGCCAAATTTATGGAACCATTGCTTGAGTCTTTTTTCAGCATCTTTTTTACTTACGCCTTTAAGCTGTGCGAGATATATAGCTTGTTCGCCAACTTTCATAGATTTATACAAGCCTCGTTCCTCTGGGAGGTAGCCTATTTCAGAGATATGATTGCGATTTAATTTCTCGCCATTGAATATTATCTCGCCTTCGTCAGGAGCTGTTATCTGATTAAGCATTCTTATCAATGTGGTTTTGCCGGCGCCATTAGGACCAAGTAAACCGTAGATGCTTTGTCTTGGCACATTGATACTAATGTTGTTCAATGCTTTATAATCGCCATAAGACTTGCTTACGTTATTGATTTCAATGATGTTAGTCATGATTTTTTAAGTTTAGAGTTTAGAGTTAATAGTTTATAGTAGTTGAAAAGTTGAAAGTTGTTTGGTTTGAAAGTTTATTGTAAAATATGGACCAAAAACTCTCAACTATAAACTATAGAACTACTATTAACTATAAGCTTTACTACATTAGCTAAAGAATTTCTTGAATTTCTTGAAAGGACTTTTATCCTTGTCAGATGCAGGATTCATGTTTTCGCTTTCCAACAGAGTCTTCATTATTTTCTCTTCTTCTTTATTGAGATTTTTCGGTGTCCATACATTTACGTTCACGAGTAAATCTCCTCTGCTGTAGCTGTTGAGTTCTGGTAATCCTTTTCCTCTCAATTTGATGACTTCACCGCTTTGTGTTCCTGCAGGAACTTTTATCTCAGTAGTTCCGTCTATGACAGGTATCTCTACTGTTGTTCCAAGGGCAGCTTGAGGGAAGCTGATGAAGAGGTTGTATATAAGGTCGTTGCCGTCTCTTTCTAAGTTTTTGTCTTTTTCTTCTTCAATTAAAATGATGAGGTCTCCAGCTATGCCGTTTCTTGCACCGGCGTTGCCTTGGCCTCTCACTGACAGTTGCATTCCGTCTGCAACGCCGGCAGGGATGTTGAGTTCTATGATTTCTTCACTCTTTACGATGCCGTTGCCTTGACATTCAGGACATTTGTTCTTGATGATTTTTCCTTCACCGCCGCAGGTAGGACAAGTAGAGACTGTTTGCATTTGTCCGAAGATAGAATTCTGAATTTTAACAGTCTGGCCTCTGCCGTTACAAGTAGGGCATGTCTCGAAGCTATTGTCTTTTGCGCCGCTGCCTCCACAATGTTGGCAAGGCACGAATTTGTTGACCTTAACTTTTTTCTTTACGCCTTCGTTGATTTCGCTGAGATTTAGCTTTACGCGAAGACGAAGGTTGCTGCCTCTGTTGACATGTCTTTGAGCTTGTCTTCCGCCGCCGAATCCGCTGCTGAAACCGAAACCGCCACCTCCGAACAAATCGCTGAAGATATCGCCGAAATGACTGAAAATGTCATCCATTCCGCTGAAGCCTTGTTGACCGTGCATGCCAGCATGACCGAATTGGTCGTAACGAGAGCGTTTCTCTGGGTTGCTTAAAACTTCGTAAGCCTCGGCTGCTTCCTTGAATTTTTCCTCAGCTTCTTTGTTGTCTGGGTTTTTGTCAGGGTGATATTTGATAGCCATCTTACGATAGGCTTTTTTTATCTCATCGGCTGTGGCGTTCTTAGGCACCTCAAGCACTTCGTAGTAATCTCTTTTCTCCATCGTTTTTTTTATTTTATTATCAACCACCAACAACTACGCGTGCGTAGCGAATCACTTTGCCGTTAAGTTTGTAACCTTTTTGAATTACGTCTAATACTTTGCCTTTTTGACTTTCGTCAGTGACAGGAACGTTTGTCAGAGCTTCATGTTCATCTGTGTCGAAAACAGCGTCTTTGGCATTGATTTCTTCAAGACCTTTTTGCTCTAAAGTACGTTTGAATTTATTATAAATCAAAACCACGCCTTCGTAGTTGGCGTCAGTTTCTTTGTTTTCCATTGTCTGGATGGCACGTTCGAAATCATCGAGAATTGGAAGTAAATCAACCATGATGCTTTCTGAAGCTGTCTTAGACAATTCTATTTTTTCTTTGGCTGTACGTTTACGATAATTGTCGAATTCTGAGAAAAGACGTAAGTATTTGTCATTCAACTCATCGTATTTCTCTTTTAACTCGTCCAATTGTTTGTCGTTTTTGTTTCTCTTGTTTTTTTTGCCTTTTGATTCTTCTTCATGAATTTCATTGTTGTTAACATCTTCTTGATTGACGTTAACTTTGCCTTCTTCCATTTTTTCTTCCATGATATATATTTTTTATTTATTTCTTAATAAAATTTCGCTCCGGCATAATCAAATAATCTGCCACGAAATCATAAACTAACAAATTGACAAAATGTCAGAATGTTAAACTGTGAGTTTTTGCATATACTCCGTAAAATGAATTCTCAATTTAACTCCTAACTCCTAATTCCTAACTTCTAACTTCTAACTCCTAACTCCAAATTAATCAATTCTCTCAATCTCAACTCCCAGTTCTCTGAGTCTGCCGTCTATGTTTTGGTAGCCTCTGTCGATTTGTTCTATATTTTCGATGATGCTTGTTCCTTTTGCTGACAATGCAGCGATGAGGAGAGCAACACCAGCTCTGATGTCAGGCGATGCCATTTTGACTGCGTGCAATTGCTGTGTGCGGTCAAGGCCGATGACGGTTGCTCTGTGAGGGTCGCATAAGATAATCTGTGCGCCCATGTCGATAAGCTTGTCAACGAAGAAGAGGCGGCTTTCAAACATTTTCTGATGGATGAGGACTGTTCCTTTTGCCTGTGTTGCAACGACTAAAACGATACTTATCAAGTCAGGAGTGAATCCAGGCCAAGGAGCGTCGGCTATTGTCAAAATACTGCCGTCGATGAAAGTTTCAACTTCGTAATGCTCTTGTGCTGGGATATAAATGTCATCGCCTCTGAATTCCATCTTTATTCCTAATCTTTGGAATGTTTCGGGAATCAAGCCGAGGTCTTTGATGCCAGCGTTTTTTATTGTGAGTTCGGAACCTGTCATAGCTGCCATTCCGATGAAGCTGCCTACTTCAATCATGTCGGCGAGCAGACGATGTGTGGTTCCGTTTAATTTGCTTACACCTTTAATAATTAATAAGTTTGAGCCGATGCCGCTGATTTGTGCTCCCATAGAGACAAGCATACGGCACAACTGGACGATATATGGCTCGCAGGCTGCGTTGAATATTGTAGTCTCGCCTTGTGCCATGACGGCTGCCATGATGATGTTGGCAGTTCCTGTCACAGAAGCTTCGTTAAGAAGCATATATGTTCCTTTTAATCCGTCGGAAGGAACTGTAGCGACTTGGCATTTGTTGCCATCCTCAAATGTCGCACCTAATTTCTGTAATCCTATGATATGAGTGTCGAGACGGCGGCGTCCAATCTTGTCGCCTCCTGGCTTAGGTAAGTAACCTTTGCCATAACGGGCGAGCATCGGACCTAATATCATGACGCTACCTCTCAGGCGAGTTGCTTTTTCAGTAAACTTTTCTGATTCAAAATATGAGAAATCAATGTCTTTGGCTTGAAGCTCCACTACGTCAGAAGATATTCTGTTGACACAAACACCCATATCTCCAAGTATGTCGATTAGATTGTTGATGTCAGAAATATCTGGCAAATTGGTGATGGTAACTTTTTCTTCAGTAAGAAGACATGCACATAAAACTTGCATTGCCTCATTCTTAGCTCCTTGCGGTGTTATGCTTCCGTGCAATTTATTACCGCCAACAATTTTGAATTTTCCCATTTCTTTTAGTTTTATGACAACTGACAACAGTCAACAGACAACAGATTTTTTATTTTCATGTGACGCGCAATGTGCCTCTTGTATAGGACTAGGTCTGTTGACCGTTGTCCGTTGACTGTTGACTGCTGAATCACTGCAAAAATAATGAAATTTTCAATACGAATCTGATACGAAGTTGGTACGAATGAGGTACGACTTTGATTAGATGGAAAAATTATTTTTTACTAGCTATGGTTATTTATTGTGCTTTTTTGTATATTGCATTGCCGAAATGTATCCAACATCTATATGAAGAAACTAATAACCATAGCACTCATAATATTGCCGCTTTTTCTGTCAGCTCAGAATGACAGCGTTATAAGTAATATATACAAAAGAGCAGGATATGATGAATTGTATTCAGAATTATATAAAAAAGATAATTGGAAAAAATATTTTGAATCAAAAGGCATGTATAAGATAGATAATTCTATTTATGCACAAATAGATGAATATGGATATGAATACATAACAAGTTTATCTAAAGAAATGCCAGAAGAATTACAGAAAATATATGAAGAAGCTAATGATAAAGGTTATAATGACGCTAATAATGATTATTTACATATTTGGTTCAATCAATAATAAAATAAGGGGACTTCTATTAATTCCCCGTTTAAATAAACTTCAACTATGAAAATTAAAACTTTTACCATGGATTAAATAATTATCTATTATGTTCTCACTTATAATAATATTATCAATAATATCTTTAATAATAGGTTTGTTTTTTGTCAGGCCGGATAGTAACAAAAAAACAAGGTATTTGTTTATCACAGCGTTAATTGTAATGTATGTCGTATTTATTTTTATATTTAATTATGACAATGATACCATTAGATTGGGAAAAGGTATTGTTTATGATAAGATTAATAAACATATCTTATGCTCTTATGCTACTGATATTCCACCTTACGTTATAGCATACGATTACGACAGAAATTATATAATTGTAAAACAAAGACCTCAATATAAGGAATATGTTATATATGATAGAATCAACTATCCGTCAGGTAAAAACTATACATATTATTGGATAATTATAAAACGAAATAAAAAAGTTATAGGACCTTTGTCGTACGAAGATTTCATAAAGAAGAAACAAATCTATAATGTACCAGACAAACTGAAGTTCAAAAATAGAATATGTAATCATTAAATTTGCTGACAATAAAATAAAATTAAAAATATCAAACAAGATAATAATAAAACCATGAATTTAAGAATTATTTTTTCAATATTTCTGACAGTCGCACACCTTATTGGATATTCACAGGATTATAAAAAATATTCCAATGTTGATTTTCTGACTCTTACAATAAGCAGTCCACAGTTGGATTCTATTTTGTCGGATTGTATTAGTCAATTTGAAAAACGCAAGGATTATTCTGAGAATATATCTTTAGCAGTTATTACAAAGGAAGTTGATGACAATATATTTTACGACTTTACATTTGTATATGAAATAGATTATAAGATTGGAAATGTTTATCATACGGAACCTAAGATTGCTTATTTAAAATATAAAAAACATGATGTCTTCGTTTTCTACGATAGTAAAATTCCATTTGGATTTATCAATACGGGTATTTTTAAGAAGGTTAAACTTAAACATTACGGTTTCTTCCCTGTCGCAGATTTTCCAGAATGGCTCTATTATGTGAAAGATGATATTTTTTATCTGTATAAGAAAATAAATCAATAGCTGGCAGAAAGAAATGTTTGAACAATATTTTTCAAGATTTGATATATTCGTACGATGATTTTGGTAATTTTGCTAACGATGGAACATCGGACATTAAAAATATAAATAGTTTTGATAACGTATTATATATGATTTTATATGGTGAAAAATAGTACTATAGTTATAATTATTCTCACGTGTTTTACGATAAGTGATTTAAACTGTCAATCTTTGTCGTTTAAGTTATATGATTATTTTGTCAACTCTACAAAAGATATAAATAACATAAATGAATTGAAAAAAACACTACGAGATAATGATTATTATAATGATATATCCGATAGATTGATGATATATCCAATATTCTGGTTCTACCCATCAGAAGATTTTTTAAAATCAAAAATGAAAATCGATGACAAAAACTATTACTTGTCAAAAGATTTTATAAATGACATGATCAATACGGAAGAATGTAATAATAAACAAACGAACTATGTCGCCAGCCAACTTGTAATTTATGACACAGAGCATATATATAGCGGTGAATACTCTCGGTCGTTTAATAAGATATTAAAAACATCTGTAAAAAACTATGTTGACTATATTGGGAAATTGTATAATGATAGTATTGTGGATTGTATTTTTACTTATCCGACAATATTACTTGAAAATGATGTTTTTCAATTTAATTTCAATTATAATATGCTTTTTGCGTTAAAGGATAGCGATGTGTATGTTATAAAAGCAGATTTATGCATTGAAAGGAACACCAATGAATGGGAAGATGGCTTGTGCGAATGTGAATTTAGTATATTAAAATTAGAGGAATATATACAAAACCATTGGGATGAAATGATTGGCAAATCACCCATGAAACTTGACTGTATAATTACGCAATGATATTATTAATATAATAAGTTGCAGCATCATCTTCTAAAAGACTGTTATATGATTAAGAAATACATAATAGCAATAGGACTCCTTGTCGTAATTCTTATACCTGTATCTTCTAAAGCACAGAATTATTTGGATTATCTCATTGATAGAAATATTCAGGAAATATCTGATTCAGTAGCTCTTGATTTTTGTCATAATATGTGGGGAGACACAATAGGTAACGATTGTTTTTTTACATTTCATATAACTTATCTGACATGTGGACCTTATACAAATTTGACTTTTCTTGAATATGGAATGGTGGACACTGCAATGTTTTCAAAGTATTATTTTTGTAGCGGGCAATTCTTGCATGATCATATTGAAAAGACCAAGTATTTTGAAGGAGAAGATAAATGTATATCTTTCTTTCTGGAAGGACGACCATACTTATATGACAAATGCAATAATAAGTGTTATGTATTTAGAATGAACGAGTGGATAGATAGGAATAACCATGCTAATCCAATAAAACTGAAAGACTACACTTATGAATGTAATAAATTTGAACAATTCATGGGAGAATTGTTAGGCAATGGAATCATAGACTGCATTTTTGCTTATCCAACTCGTTTTTTTGATGTTGATGGAGAAGCCTCTGTCAGCACACTCCCTGATGTTTTATTTGGTATCAAAGATAATGAATTTTATGTTCTTTATGAAAACTGGAAAGAAAAGGATCAATATACTCCGTTATTATTCAATATGGATGAATTTATTGATTGTTACTGGGAGAAATTATCAGATATAAAGTTAAAATAAATGAAATCCTACAACCGCTACTCCTACTGCTTCAACAACCCGCTGAGATTTACCGATCCAAGCGGATATGTGGTGAGAGGAAGAAATGATGTTCTTAATCCGCAGTATTTTATCTGGTTGAAATCTTCCAACTCAAAAAACGGAAATTCATTCAATACCGATATTGTTGAGGGATCGCCTATGATGATGGAGGATAATTATACCGTGGATGAACAAGGATATATCAAATTGGTGGAAAAAACCAATGACGACTTTGATATGTTATATACAAAAGCCAGCTGGGATGGTGGAAAGAAAGATAACTCTATCAAACTTGACAAAGGGATTATTAGAAATGGTAAAGAGGAAAATGTATCTTATATATTCTATTGACAAAATATAAAATCCTATAATTATGAAAATCTGCAAACTGTTTGTTGTCTTATTTCTGTCATTATCTTCATTAAGATTATACTCAAATATTATGATGGATAATGACTCAGTTTATTATGATTATGTCGATTACGAACTCCCAGTTTTGTCAGTATCCGATGATAACATATATGAGATGTTTGAATCAATTGTCGCAAACACCACTAATTGTGAAGAAGACAGCAAGAGTTTTGACATTGATAAGATTTCTTATATTCTGGAAGTTGGTAAAATGAATGATTATGCCAATAAAGAGGATAGTTTCTATGTGGAAGCGTATGAAGAAAATGATATAATAAATTATATTGATAATGGTGAATATTATGGGGTGTTGTATTTTAATGGACGTTTATTCTTTGTGATGAAAAAATATGCGGAAAAATATTTTGCGATAACAAACGAAACCAAAATTTTTATGCTGAGCAAACGCAATAACATACCTAGACCTAAAACCTACCATAATGGAAATGTAGTACATGAAATAATGTCGATACAAGATCCTCCAATGATATGGTTGTTTGTGTATAGTAATGATGGCAAGATAAAACTAAAAGAAAGAGGAACATTCTGTGATAACATTCCGGATATAAGTAATTATACGATAGAAGATTAAAACGACACTTAACAAACAAACTAATAAGAACTATATGGAACATATATTTTTTCACAGAACTAATTTAAACGGGGTTGCCACATATAGTTCTCAAGGTTGTATTATCATTGATGGTAACATAAACACCTTAAATAACTGGAAACATGTAGAAGCACAACTTGAAAAATCATCAAATATATTTTTTAGAATAACTCGATAACTTATTTACTATGAAAAAATATCTTCTACTATTAATGACAATTTTCCTTGTTAGCTCATGCATTCAACGCAAACAACTTGGATATACGAGAGATGGTATACAAGGATATACTCACTTTAAAAACAAGGAGCCTTTCGCCATTTATTCCGATTGCCATGATACGTGTTTCGTTAAAATGGTTGATTTGCAAGCTGAACAGGAAGCAGGATACATGGTGACTATTATATCACAAAAAAAAGACTTCTTCTTTGTGCGTTTTGATTATCCCAATATAGGTCAGTTTTGGATAAAAAAAGGTGATATAGGATTAAATATTCGAGGATTAGTATCTGATGATGAAAAAAACACCTCTGTC
>JBGVQR010000060.1:0-2278 GCA_045127605.1 Candidatus Limimorpha sp.
TATTGGCTTTTGACTGCTGGCTTTTTGTTGTTAGGTCACTGAGCCTGTCGAAGTGACAATCTGCCTTCGACAAGCTCAGGCACCAGCATCAAAAACTTGTAGTCTTGTTGTCATGTAGTCTTGTTGACTTAAAATAAAAATTATGAAAAAGACATTACTACTTACATTAGCATTATTGTTATCCGTAACAATTTTTGCGCAGAGCAGAATCTCTTACATCAGCGAGCATTTCGATTCTGACGACCTTCCAACAAACTGGACTTTCGAAGGTGAAGGCACCAGCAACTGGTCGATATGGGGAACCCACCAAGCAGGCGGCAATCCTAATGAAATCAAACTTTATTGGAAACCATCATTCGAAGGCACAGCACGTATGGTGTCTCCTGCTATCAACCTCACTGGCGTTACAGAGATGGTTGTCTCTTTCAAGGCATTCTTAGACAACTATCAAAACGTGTCTCATAAAATGGGTGTAGCCACTACATCAGACAACGGCGCCACATGGAACACAGCATGGGAAAACACTTATAATTCTAACAACCAAGGCCAGCATAATATCGTTGAAACCGTCACAACACCTGACATGGGAAAAGAAAACGTCAAATTCTGTATCTACTTCACAGGAACATCAGGCAACATCAACGGATGGTATTTCGATGACATCGAAATCTACACATTAGACGAACTCAACCTTGGAATAATATCTGTCGATATACCAGAGATAGCAGGAACCAACGACAACGAAATAGCTTTCACAGTGAAAAACACTGGCAAGGAAACTATCACATCATTTACTGCTAACTATCAAATTGATGACAACGAAGTAGTGACACAAACTTTTGAAACTGCACTCGTTTCTTTGGCAGTAGAAAGCATATCATTCCAAGAAAAAGTCACCTTGACACCTGGTTCACATAAACTCACTATCTCCATCGTTGATGTCAATGGCAAAGAAGACATCAAATCAGACAATACAATGGAATCAGAAATCAATATCGCATTAGGGAAGGTACAAAGACATCCTATGATAGAGCATTTCTCAAGTCCTACCTGCGGTCCATGCGTTGCAGTAAACCAGTCTATGGCACTTCTCACCGAGAAATATCACGGACAATACACCTACACAAAATATCCTTTCAACGGTCCTTTGGAAGGCGACCCTTATTACAACGATGAATGTAAGGCTAAGAAAATATACTACAATAATGTCAATGCTGTACCTTCTGTCTTCCTCGACGGTGACTTCTACGGCAACACATTTATCACAAACCAAGACTTTGAAGACACCTATAAAACACCAGCTTACATAGAACTTAAAGGTGCATTCAACGTAAACGAAGCAGACAGTACTATTAAGGTTATCGTAGACATCATGCCTTTTATGAATCTTTATAACAAAAGATTGTTTGTTTCTGTAAATGAAAAAACAACGACAGGAAATGTCGGATTCAACGGTGAGACAGAATTCCATCATATCTTAATGAAGATGTTGCCAGATGTTGAAGGAACAGCGTTAGACTTCAAGACCGGCGAGATGCAACATTTTGAGTTCTCCTACGATATGAATATGACAAACATGGAAGAACTCAACGACTTGGAAGTAGCAGCTTGGATTCAAGACTATGACAGTTTTGTGATTTACAACAGTAACTATTTATACGAATACACAGAACATCCTTATCCTGTACAAAACTTACAACTTGCTGATAACGACAGCACATTATTAATAACATGGGAAGCTCCAGAACAAGGCAGCCCTCTCGGTTACAACATTTACATCAATGATGAGCTGGTAGCAGAAAATCATAATGAATTATCATATTCAACTAAGGCTAATGGTTTAACTGTCGCTAAAGTCGTTGCTGTCTATGAAAACGGCAAGACATCAGCAAGTGTCATCGAAAATATTTCTATCGAGAATAACACTGTGTCTATCATTGAAAACAACATTTCATTGAATATCTATCCAAATCCTGTTAACGACAGACTTTATATTGAAGCAGAAACTGTAATTGAAGAAGTTGTTGTATATGATGTTTATGGAAGAGTTCAAAATCTCAGAAACTCAGAAACTCAGAAACTCAGAAACTCAATAGACGTTTCTGACTTGAAGTCAGGAATTTATTTTGTTAAGATTAATACTGAAAAAGGAAATATAGTTAAAAGAATTATTAAAGACTAAGGCTATTGGCTTTTGACTGCTGGCTTTTTGTTGTTAGGTCACTGAGCCTGTCGAAGTGACAATCTGCCTTCGACAAGCTCAGGCACCAGCATCAAA
>JBGVQR010000061.1:0-5040 GCA_045127605.1 Candidatus Limimorpha sp.
CAGTAGAGCCGAATATGGTGTAGAATCTTCCAAAAGCTTTGTCTTTATAAATCTTATGCTGCCAGAAGTCCTCCTTTGTTGGATAGGTAATTTCACATTCGTTGAGAAGGTTCATATTTTCGTCGTATGTCAGAATCTTACTATTGAAATGGTCGAAATAATATAAGGTATCTTGATATCTATCAAGATGATTGTCTTTTGTATGATACCATGATTTACTTACAAACACTTCCCATTCTTCGGCAGAAGGATATGCAGCGAAAGGCGGAAGATTTTCCTTATGCCACTTTACTTCTTTCTTAATTTCCTTATATGTTTTCATGTCATCGCAAGTCATCAGCATCTCTTTCTGCTTTGTCTCGAATCCTATTCTGAAGAAATTCACCACATAGCCGTCCATCTTACTTTCACGAAAATACATATGGTTTTTAGTCATGAAAATAATGTTGTTCATCACTTTAGCATAACGATTCTTTTCAGTCGGATAGTTAATAATATAATTCTTCTTATAGTCTTCTCTAACAACCTGATAAACTGTATCTCGTCCCAGCATCTGCAGACATTCTAAGCCATCGAGGAATAATCTCTCTGGTTCAATATGTTTTGGAATCGAAATCGTATCAATTGGATCGAGCCATAAATCTTGAACTAAAATCCTACATTCTTTCATGCTGTTGCCTTTTCTTTGAAGAACGAAAACCTTATCATCGAAAATCTCGAAATCGAACATCACATAATTAGGTTCGCTTTTCATTATAATCTTGTCTGCGCTAACTCCTACAGCATCGAGCATATAATACATTTCTTTCAATTTGAAGTTAAGATTTATTGTATCTCGATTAGGAGTCACGCTTACTAAGGTATCTTCATAACCGATGCAAGAAAACAACAGTCCGACTTTGTTTTCCATTTTAGGCAACATCATAATGAAATCGCCTTTATCGTCGGAACTCACGCCGAAATTGGTATTGATAATAGTAATGTTTACATTCTTTTCTGCCACATTACCTTTAATGACAGAATAATCGCTTTGCGCGAAAGATGTCATTCCGCAGAGAATAAGCGTGATTGTGAGTAGTAGTTTTTTCATGGTTTTATTTTTTTGCTGTGAGCTATGAACGGTGCCTGAGCCTGTCGAAGGCATCTTGTTTGTCACTTCGACAAGCTCAGTGACCGATATTATTTTCTCTCGTAGAGACGCAGAGTCAACAAAGCGCCGAGTTTTACGACTTTATCTTACATATCTCGAAAGTGCGTCACTCATAATTTGACCTTCCTCAGTTCCTCTGATTGTAAGCATAGTGCCGTCATATTCATCAACAGAAACACTCACGTAGCCATCCACTATTATATCAATTTCTTCATTAATGAAAATATCCTTTTTGACGGCATTTCTAACTTTCTTTGGCAATTCAATCAAATACTCATTTGCTGGAGTCTGACCATGTATGACTTGCGGAATATCTGTTGGTTTTGTTACCTTGAACTCCTCCTGATAAACAAGGATTTCATCATTTATTTTAACACTCAAAAGATTTCCTTCTTCAAATATCAAACAAATCTCTACATCGTAATTGTCCGCTATCCACACAAAAGTACCTGTTGATGTGGTTGCATTCCAGTTCCACGTGCCTTCAATTCCAGGAATGCATTCGGTTAATTCATAGTTTTTTTCTTTGTCACATGAATATATAAACAATGACAATAATGTAGAAAACACAAAGATTATCTTTTTCATATCATTAAAATTTTAAAAAGTTAATATTTATTCTATTGCATATTTATGACCTTATGTTTTGTATAAAGCTTATAATTCAATTCTTTCAATATACGATTTAAACTCTTTCAAGGTGTTACTATTCTTCGTTACCGAATATAGTGTTCCTTTGTAGATGATTATCTTTTCTGTAAGCCAGCTGTCAGCATTAGTTATTGCTGTCGTCTTTCCTGTTGCGACATCAATTTCATTCAAAACCGAACCGAATATGGTATAGAATTTTCCAAAGGCTTTGTCTTTATATATCTTATAACGCCAGAAGTCTTCTTCGGTTGGATAGGTAATCTCACATTCTCCAATCTTATACATACCCTCGTCATAACGAAGTATTTTGCCATTGAAATGGTCAAAATAATATAAGGTTTTGTCGAATATATCAAGATGATTGTCTTTTGTATGATACCATGCAAACTGAACAAAGCGTTCCCAATCATCAGCACTAGGACCACTAGGATGATCAATATGCCATTGCCTCTCAACTTTGATATCTCTGTACGTTTTCATATCGTTACAGACAAACAGCATCTCCTTTTCTTTGGATTCTTTTTTAATCCTGAAGAAATTGGAGATATATCCATCCATCAGCAATTCATTGAAATAAATGTATTTATCAGTCAAGAAAATAATATTATTCAATACCTTGTTATAGCGTTCCTTTTCCGTAGGAAACATCAGTTTGTATGAATCATCTGTTCTCACAATCTGATAAACAGAATCTTTCCCTATCAGCTGGCAACTTTCAGTACAGTCAGTTATTATCTTTTCAGATTCAATATGTTGCGGAATATTGATAGTGTCGATAGGATCAAGCCATAAATCCTGAACCAAAATCCTGCATTCTTTCAAAGTGTTCCATTTTCTCTGTAATATAAAGACCTTATCGTCATAAATTTCAAAGTCACATATAACATAACTTGGTTCGCTGTAATGTCTTATCTTGTTTGCGCCCACTCCTACTGCGTCAAGCATATATGAAGTTTCCTTCATCTTGAAATTGATGTTTATCGTATCGCGATTCGGAATCACGCTTACTAAGGTATCTTCATAACCGATACAGGAAAACAACAGTCCGACTTTGTTTTCCATTTTAGGCAACATCATAATGAAATCGCCATTATCGTCGGAACTCACGCCGAAGCTGGTATTGATAATAGAAATGTTTACATTCTTTTCAGCTACATTACCTTTAATCACAGAATAATCGCTCTGCGCGAAAGACATCATTCCGCAGAGGATAAGCGTGATTGTGAGTAGTAGTTTTTTCATGGTTTTATTTTTTTTGCTGTGAGCTTTTTTCGAATTGCTCGAGGCTCATGGCTCGTAGATCAATGCTTTCATTCAATAGCAACCTCATATAATCTCTTGTTATTGGTATAATCGTTAGCATATAGAAAATACGCTTTGCCGTTATATATTTTCAGTTTCTCGATGAAAGGAAATCCGCCGAAGACAGCGGAGTTGCTTACTGTTCCATGAGCTACGTCTATCTTCTTCAATGTTGTAACGCCTTGATTCAGGAACACTGCATAGAAGGCAGAATTATGTTCATCCATCAGCACTTTCTTGTTCCAGCCTTCCACAAGACGCACTTTGTTGTTCCAGCTGTTATGTTTGTGAAATGTAAGCGGAAAAGTGTTAAGTTTTTCTGCTCTGTTGTCGTAATGGTTGATGATATTATCTTCAAAGTTAAAGACGAATATTTCATTATTCATATTAAAAACGGGATCATAAATAGGCTTCTCGAAAAGTGCCTGCGCCTCGCCTCTCCATCCCATCGGACCGAATTTCCTTACGTTCTCCATCAACATGCAGCCCTCTTCCCATCTGATATGTTCAAGTACTGTGGTGTCAATCTTCTTTTCTTCATTTTCTCCGATGTCGAAATAATAAAGCTCCTGACCTCTGTTTGTATATAAATGTGTGATAATGACTTGGTCGGTAGCGGCAGAGACATGAGCGTGGATGTACAAGAACTGTTCTATTCTGATACCCATCGTGAGAACCATGCCAGCATATTCATCGCCACGTTTCATCGTGCCAACCCAGTAAGCAGAATCCTGACTCAAGACATGAATCTGGTCATAGACATCTTTATAAAAATGGTCGAACTTACGAGGAAGCTCTATCTCAGCCAAAGTGTCGAAATCATACGAAAGATGAAGAAGAGAATAATTTCGCATCCTGTGAGCTAGGAGATATATGCCTTGTTCATTCATCTCATAATCGGCGACGCTCACCACCTTATTATCATACGCTACATGCGGAATGTTTTCAACTATCGTCACTTCTGGCAGCTCATAAAACTTCATGAACATCTTTACTGTAAAGAATTTATTCTTAATATCGTCTTCAGTAATCTTATATTCCATCTCGTGATAAGCCACATGGCTGAAGTCCATCATATCACCGGCTTTTACGGAACGCAGTTTCAGTTCGCCGCGCCAGTCGGAAATGCCGAGAAGATAGCCGTCGTCATTGCGGACACTGACATTCTGCATCGGCTCGCCATTGTCGTTGACGACTTTGACTTCAATATCTACTGTTTTCTGTGCGAAAAGCGTCATTCCGCAGAGGATAAGCGTTATTGTGAGTAGTAGTTTTTTCATGGTTTTATTTATTAAGTCAACAGACAACGGACTTTGGGTATGCATTTTTGCTGTTAGCTATGAACGGTGCCTGAGCCTGTCGAAGGCATCTTGTTTGTCACTTCGACAAGCTCAGTGAACGATATTATTTTCTTTCGCAGAGACGCAGAGTCAACAAAGCACCGATTTTACGACTTTATCTTACATATCTCGAAAGTGTGTCAGTCATAATTTCGTGTTCCTCAGTTCCTCTGATTGTAAGTATAGTTCCGTCATATTCATCAACAGAAACACTTACGTAGCCATCTACTATTATATCAATATGTTCATTACTAGTAACATTTTCTTTGATTGCATATCGAACTTTCTTTGGTAATTCAATCAGGTACTCATTTGCTGGAGTCTGGCCATGTATGACTTGCGGAATATCTGTTGGTTTTGTAACCTTAAACTTTTCCTGATAAATGACGTATTCATCACCATGTTTAAAACTCAAAAGATTTCCTTCTTCAAATATTAATGTACAATATACATCGCCGTATTTATCTGGCATAAATACAAAACAAGCTGTTGACGTAGTCATATTCCACTTCCACGAGCCTTCAATGCCAGGAATGCATTCGGTTAATTCATAGTTTTTTTCTTTGTCACATGAATATATAAACAATGACAATAATG